>DATFMD010000096.1:0-18877 GCA_035267125.1 Nitriliruptoraceae bacterium
ATCGCGCTGTCACCGAGCACGGACAGGCCGTCCGCATCGGTACCGGCAGACTCGGTCACGCCGCCGCCTCTCCACTTCGCACACCACGTCGTCCCAGCAACCGCTCGAGCATGCCGTGCAGCAACGCCGCCCGGTCCCCGAGTGCGGACACGCTGATCCACTCGCCCTCGGCATGGGCACCGTCACCCGACGCTCCGAGCCCATCGAGGGTCGCCACCCCGGCAGCGGCGGTGAAGTTGCCGTCCGACACACCGCCCACGCGCACTCCCTCCAACGGGGGGTGTCCGAGCTCGGCCGCCACGGACCGGGCCAGGTCGAACAGGTCGGTCGAGGCGGAGTCCTCCAGTGGGCCACGGCCATGCGTGACCTCCACCTCGAGGGTCGCACGGGAGTTGGCGGGCTCCAGTGACCGCAGGCGGTGCTCCATCTCGTCGAGGTCCGTCTCGAGCCATCCCCGCATGTCGAAGGTGGCGACTGCCGCGGCGGGCACCGTGTTCATCGTGGTGCCGGCGGACACCAGCGTCGGGACCAGCGACAGCCCGGGCGGCCGCGGCCACGTCTCGATCTCGACGAGCTGGCGCGCCAGTTCGACGCCGGCGTTGACGCCCTTCTCGGGTTCGAGGCCGGCATGGCTGGCGCGGCCGGTCACGGTCAGTCGCAGGTTCCGGATGCCCTTGCGCGCCACCTTCACGGCTGACCCGACACAGGGCTCGGTGACCAACGTTGCCTCCAGCCCGGTGGCCGCCTCGACGATCAGGTCCCGTGACGTCGGCGCACCGATCTCCTCGTCGCCGGTCATGAAGATGGCCACCCCGTCGAGCGTGTCCAGTGCGGCCGCCGCATGCATCGCGAGCACGATGCCTGCCTTCATGTCGTAGCAGCCCGGTCCGGTGACACGATCGCCGTCGCGCGTCATCGGCCACCGCGCCAACGTCCCCATCGGCCACACCGTGTCGTGGTGACCCAGCAACAGCACGCGTGGCTCGCCGAAGGTCCAGTGCAGGTGCACACCGTGGCGCACCGGAGCAGCGCCGAGCAGGCGCGCCCCCAGCGCAGCAACCTGGTCGGCAGACCGTTGCAGCGCCGCCTGGTCATTGCTGGGAGACTCGCACGACACCAGTTGTTCGATGTCGGAGAGCATGGCATCTGGGTCGAAACGGACGGGCTCGACTGACAACGGGCTGCTCCGGGGTGGGGAGGAAACTCACCGCAAGGCTACGACCTGGCCGCGGCTCGGGTGACTGCACCGTGGCGGCACCCCGGCGGCGGCAACGGGTGGCAACCGTGATCAGTCGAGGTCGTCGATGGCGTCCGCAACCCACTCGGCCGTTCCCGGTGCCAGCGTCCATCCGGCACCGCCATGGCCGTAGGCGTGCACCACCGGCAGGGATTCGTCGTCGACCACCTCGAGGCGAACACCGGCCGGTCGCCATGGTCGCAGTCCGACGCGCACGGCCGTGATCGGCCACGAACCGGGGGCGCCCACCGCATCGTCGAGCCAGGCCAGCACCTCGCCGGCCCGGGCCAGGATCGCCGCGGTCACGGCCTCGTCCGGGTCCATGGGCGATGTCCCGGAATCGTCGCCGCGAGCGCCGGCGAGTGCCCGGGCGGCCTGGTCTGACGTCAGCCGGTCGGCGGTGCCTCCCAGCACGATGTCGTCGCCGCGGGGATAGACGTAGGCGTCGTCGGCGGACACGCTCGTCGCCACGTCACTGACGCCACGATCGATCGCCACGACCTGGCCGCGGACGGCGACCAGGCCGGGATCCTCGACCAGGGCGGCGGCGCCCATGCCCGTGGCGTTCACGACGACGTCGGGTTCCAGGGCCAGCACGGTCGCGTCGTCCAGGGCGTCGACATGCTGGTGCACCAGCCCGACGCCGGCCGCAGTGAGGTCGCCACGCAGGGCCGGCAGGGCGCGACCGACGTCCAGGAACCAGGTCCGGTAGGCGACGCCGTGCATGCACCCGGGTGGCAGCGCATCGCCGTCAGCGGCATCCAGGACGCGCACGTCGGTCATGGCATGGAGATAGTCACGCGGTGCCAGCGGCGCGGCGGAGGCCTCGACATGGGTGATGCGAGACAGGCCCATCCCCGCGCCGCGACCGTCCCGTGCCCACCTCGCCAGGGTCCGCTGGGAGGCCCGGAGCAGGCTGGTGGTGACCGGCCCGGCGGCGACCAGGCGGGGCTTGAAGCTCGCCGCCGCGACGGCCGAGGTGGTGGCCTCGATGTCGAGATCGGACACCATCGTGACGCGATGGCGACGCGAGACCAGTTCCAGCGCAGTGGACAGTCCGACGATGCCGGCGCCGACGACGACGACGTGCACGCGACCTCCTGCCACGCCCACGGCGCCACGCGTCGGCGTCCGGGAATGGAGCTGGAGACGAGATTTGAACTCGTGACCTATCGCTTACGAGGCGATTGCTCTACCAACTGAGCTACTCCAGCATCTGCGCACGAACCCGTCCGGGTCCGTCCGCGGCTGGCCAGCGTACCGGCGGCGCCGGACCTGACCAAACGTCGAGGGGGCGGACCATCGTCGAGATGGCCCGCCCCCTCGGTGGGTCGGATGCAGCCGCCGAGCTCGACTCAGCGGTGGAAGTGGGAGAACACCCGGGCAAGGCCCGACGGACGCGTCGACGGCGAGTCGACACGTCGTGCGCGCGCTGCGGCGGCCATGAGGTCCTGGCGGTGGGCGTCGAGGAGTTCGGGAGTCACGGTGATGTGCATGGTTCCTCCTTGGGAACGTTGGTGGACACAGGGAAGTCGTGGAGGCAATGTGCCTCATGGGCGGTCGCCGGGCGCGATGGTTGCGCCGTCATGCAATCCAGTTCCGAATTGGTCGATCTGCCCACCACGGCCCTCCCGGAGACCCGAATCCGGGGCCGCGGACGACTAGGTTGACGAGACGCTCGGACCGGGCGCGACGACCAACGGATGCCCATGGCGGTGACGATTCGGCTGCCAGACGACCGGCGGGCCCTGGCTGCGGTCGCCTCCCCCATTGCCGAACTGGGCGCCGCCCTGCACCTGCTCACCGCGCCCGACCACCACCTGGGCCTCGCTGCCTGGATCGACCGCGTCCGGGCAACCTTCACACCGCGCATGGAGGCGGAGCTCAGCGCGTTCCAGTTCCTGTGGGACACGTACCGGGCGTCATTCATGTTCCCGGACGACCGGGTCGAGGCATCGACCACCCCGACCCTGGCGGACGGACTGGCCCGCGTTGCCTCGATGCCGTTGCAGGACTTCGCCACCCAGGCGCTCCAGCCGCTGGCGTCGCGCCCGGACCTGCCGCTCGATGAGGCGCCCCACGACCCCACGGACCGACTGCTCACCCACGCCCGGGCACGCAACCGACGTGTCGAGTCCGCGACGTCGGCGTTGCTGTCGAATCCCGCGCAGGTCCGATCGCGACTGCTCGAATTCCTCAGTGCATGCGACGGGACCTTCTTCGCCGCCGAGTGGGCTCGAATGGAACCGACGCTCGAACGTGCCGCCGCCGACGTGACGCACCTGCAGCAGGAACGGGGCTCGGCAGCGGTCCTGGTCAGCCTGGCCCACGGCATCCATGCCCGGGGCACGACCGTGACGATCGACAAGTCGGTCACGGCCACGGTCGACCTGGATGCCGGTCGCCGGCTGCTGGTGATTCCCAGCCTGTTGTGCCATCCCCACGTGCTGGTGCAGTCGGAGCCGGCCTGGACCCCGGTCATCCAGTACCCCGTGCAACGGCCCGCACCGCGCCGCAACCTGCCCCCGCTCGACGTGACCGCCCAACGGCTCGAGGCGCTGGCCGACCCGAGCCGGCTGGAACTGTGCACGCTCATCGCTCGCGAGGCCCGGGCCACGCAGGAACTGGCGGCCATGACCGACCTCACGACCCCGACGGTGTCGCGCCACCTCAAGATCCTGCGCGACGCCGGCCTGGTCACGAGCACCCAGCACGGCCACTTCCGCCTCCACGAGCTGGACCTCGACGTCGTCGAGGGGCTCGGCCAGGCGCTGGTGGCCAGCATGCTGCGGTGATCCGCACCCGTTCAGTCGTTGCGGAACCGCTCCTGCTGCCACGGATCGCCACGCATGTGGTAGCCGCGTTCCTCCCAGTAGCCGGGCACGTCACGCTCGGTCAGCCGAATCTCGGTGACCCACTTGACCGACTTCCAGCCATACAGGTGCGGCACGACCAGGCGCAGAGGACCGCCGTGGGCCACGTCGAGATCGCTGCCGTCCACGGCCCATGCCAGCATCACCCCGTCGGCGCCGAGGTCCGCCAGCGGCAGGTTGGCGCTGTAGGCAGGATGGCCCGACACGATCGCATGGGTCGCCTCGTCGCGCGGTCGCGCCCGGGCCAGCAGGGACGCGACCGGCACCCCCGTCCAGGCATTGTCCAGTCGTGACCAGCCCGTCACGCAGTGGAAGTCGCTCGTGGTCGTGACGGGTTCGTGGCGCAACTGCTCGATCGGGATCCGGATGCGGTCGTGGACCCGCCCCGTGACGGTGATGGTCCAGTCAGCCCGGGGGGCCGGGGCGCTGCCCACGTGCAGGACGGGGAACCCCGCCGTCAGGTGCTGGCCCGGCGGTCGCCGATCAGGGTCTGCGACGGTCGTGGCAGCGCGCCGCATCCCCGCGGTCGGCCGCGCGGTCTCCGCCAGGTCGGCGCCGTCCAGGTCCAGCATCCGACGGGCGACCTGGATGGCGAGTTCGCCCACCACGGACCCGACGTCGGCGCCCGTGCCGTCGGGATTGCCGCGGGCGTCGTCGAGCAGGTCGCGAACGTCGTCGAGCAGGTCGCGGGCCTGGTCGAACAGGTCTCGGGCGCGATCCCGGACCATCGCCGGGTCGCGAGCGCCCGGGGCCGACTTGGCGACCTCGTCACCTCGCACGATGAGGTGCCTGGCAGCCGCGATCGCCCGGTCGGGGTCTCGGTGGACGTCGGACTCGGTCACGACGGACGCAGGGCCGCGACGGCGTCGACCGCCGTGGACAGCAACTGGTCGCGCCGCAGCCCCGGCAACAGTCGCCCGGGCAGCCCGGGCAGTCGCTGCAGCACCTGGGCCACGGCGCCGAGGTCGAGCGTGGCACCCACCCAGTCCGGGTCGCCGGGCATGGACGCGTACTCGCCGGACTGGGCCAGCGCCATGGCCAGGGCATCCACCACGGACGTGGGCGCGATGGCGGCATCGGTGCCGTCGCCGGTCACGATCGAGTCGTGGGCCAGGGACGCGATCAACGGCCCGACGGTCCCGGGATCGATCGGCGTCAGCGTCGCGAGCAGTTGGCCGGTGATGGTCGGCGAGGTCATGGTCGGCACCGGAGCTGACACCGAGGGCACGCCTCCCAGCAGGTCGCGGGCCACGTCCACCAGGTCGTGGTAGGTGCCGATCTCGGGACCGCCGACCTCGATGATGCGGTGCCGGTCCGTGGGGCCGTCGTCGATGACCGCCGCCAGGATGTCCAGCAGGTCAGCAATGCCGATCGGTTGGCAGGATCCGGTTGCCCAGGCGGGGTGCACCACGACCGGGAACGGGGCCTGGGCCACGAACCGCACCAACTCGAAGGAGGCGGATCCGGCACCCAGGACGAGCGAGGCACGCACCTCCGTCGTCGCGGGACCGGCATCGGCAAGGATCCGACCCGTCTCGACGCGCGACGCGAGGTGGGGCGACAGGTCCGCGACGTCGATGTCGTTCGGCACCAGCCCGCCGAGGTAGACGATGTGGTCGACGCCGGCCAGTTCGGCCGCCGAGGCCACGGTGCGGGCCGTGGACCGCTCGGCCTTCCTGAAGTCGCTCACCCCCGCCTCCATCGCATGCACCAGGTGCACCACGACGTCGACGTCGAACATGCCACCGGTGACGGTGCGCGCATCCGCAGCGTCACCCTGGACCACCTGCACGAGATCGCCCCAGGGCCGCCGGGCCACGCGATCGGCCGACCTGGTCAACACCACGACGTCATGGCCCGCGGCCAGCAGGCGCGGCACCAGTCGAGACCCGACGTAGCCGGTCGCACCGGCGACGAAGATGCGCATCGAGGAACCTTCCTTGCAACAGTGCCGGGGCTGCGTGGCGCGATCCCCGTGGGCGGGCGCGCTGCGAGCCCGCACAATGGGCGGGTGGACGGTGCACGCAAGCGTATGCACGCCGCGAACCTCGTACCGTTGCCGCTGCGCGGTGCCGCCGCGCAGCCCTGCAATCACCCCGCCCGCCCAGCCACGCCACGAGACGTCGTCCCACCGACCGCAAGGACATCCCAGTGCCATCGTCGGCAACCTCCTCGCCACCGGCGTCGCCACCGCTCTTCCCGGCGTGGCTGGTGGCCGGCACCGTCGTGACGTCGGGCGTGTGGGCGCTGCTCTACCACAGCCAGCGCACCAGCATCCTGGCGGCGGGCGCGATCGTGGCCCTGATGCTGCTGGTGCTGGCCATCGTGGCACGGGTGACCTCGCAGGCGCCCCCATGGAGCGTCGGTCACGACGTCTGGCTGGCCCTGCCGGTGATCGTCGTGCACCTGGCCGTCAGCTACGCAGCCATCCCGATCGCCACCGCCATCCTGCCACTGGTCGGCGAGCAGGCCGCCGCCCTGGTCGCGACGGCCACCACCCAGTGGTCGCCGATGGTCGTGGCATTGCTGTCGGCGCTGCTGGTCGCACCGATGGAGGAGGAGTTCTGGCGCGGCACCATGCAGCCCCGCCTGGGCCAGGTGGTGGACCATGCCGACCGCCCGGGCGACCGTGTCCGCGGTCGCGTGTCGTGGCGCGCCATCCTGGCCACCACCGGTGTCTTCTGCCTGTTCCACGTCCCCACCGGCAACATCGCCCTGGTGGGCGCGTCCCTGCTGGGCGGCATCGCCTGGGGGTGGTTGCACGCGCGCACCGAGGGGATGGTGGCACCGGTCCTGGCCCACGGCACCTGGACGGCGGCGATGGCCCTGTTCCCCCCGATCTGACGCGGTCCGGGTGGCCTCGCTCGCCGGGATTGGCTCGACGACCTGCCACCGGAGCCGTCAGGCGGTCAGGGCCGCGACGAGATCGGCGGGAGGGCGGATCGGACGTCCCACGTCGTTGGTGGCGGCCGAACGCACCCGCGCCGTGGCCAACACCTCGTCACCGCGCAGCAGTCGTTGCTCCCACGTCCCCGACGCCCGTCGCATCTGCACGAGCTCGGTCTCGATGACGAGTCGGTCACCCAGTTCCGCCGGGGCGAGGTAGCGCACGGTGACCTCGACCACGACCAACTGCACCCCGCGTTGTTCGAGCACCTGCAGGCCGAAGCCGATCTCGTCGAGCAACTCGACGCGGGCCTGCTCGAAGTAGTTGAGGTAGACGCCGTGGTTGACGTGGCCGTACGCGTCGAGTTCGTGGAATCGCACACCGAGGTTGGTCGTCCACATCCGCGTTGCCTCTCGTCGAACCGTCAGGTCTGGCTGGACGTGGTTGCGTGGTGCTGGGTCCGGAACACCTGGACGAAGATCGGCATCAGGACCGCCTCCACCTGCAGTTGGGGTTGACCACTGTGCACCAGCACGGACTCCCGCGCCGCCGCCAGCTCCGACATCGCACCCAGCGCGGCCGACGCCGGCACGAGTCGTGCATCGTCACGCAGTTGGGCGGCCATGTCGAGGTTGACCAGGTCGTCGGCATCGCCACCGGCCGCCATGGTCACCAGGTCGCGAAGGGAGGAACCGAAGTCGTCGAGGAACGCGGTGACGGCCTCGACGTTGGCCTGTCGCACCTCACGCTTGTGTCGTTGCTCCACGGGCGTCTTGACGCCCTTCGGCAACTTGGTGAAGGCCTCGACGCCGGCGCTGTCGGCCAGCCTGGCCTTCTCCGCCTCGTGTTCGGCAGCGACCGCCCCGGCCCGTGCACTGGCCCAATCGGTGACCTCGCGCGCCACGCGGCCGACGGCAGCGGCGCCCTGGGACGCGAAGCGGGCCACGACGGTGAGGTGGCGGTGACGGGCGGTCTCGTCGACGGCCCGCCTGGCCAGTGGCGCGGGCTCGCCGGCCTTCACGCTGTCACACTTGCGGTTCGTGCAGTGTGTCGGAGGGCGGGCGGTCGGCACGCCGTGCAGGCGAACGACCTGCTCGCAGGCCGGGCACGACCACTCCCACAGGTCGTTGACGAAGCCGGCCAGGCGCGTCGGCGAGCCCTGTGATGCCCGCACCAGCACACGGAGCACCTCCTGGTCGTCGACACCGAGCGACTCGGCATGGGTGCGCAGGTCGGCCCGACCCCACGCGCGCAGGTCCACGCGACGGCAACGCGACACGATCGTGTCGAGCAACGGGTCGGTCGTGGTGGCGTCGAGCACCCAGACAGTGGACGCCGGTGGCTCCTCGAGCACCTTCAGGAAGGCATTCTGGGCGGCCTCGTTCATCCGGTCGGCCGCGACGACGTGGATGACGCGACGCGTCCCGTCGACCAGCGTGCGCGATGCCGTCGGGATCCACACGTTGCGGACCGGCTCGACAAGGTGGTTCACACCGACCGGCGCGAAGGTCACGACGGCAGGATGACTGCCGCGCCCGATCCGGACACACGCGCTGCACGTCCCGCAGGGACGTCCGTCGTCACCGAGCATCGGACAGTTCAGACCCGCGGCCAGCGCTCGCACCAGGTGCTGCTGACCGACCCCCGGCGGACCCACCAGCAGGAACGCGTGCCCGACCTCGTCGTTCGCAACGGCCCGACGCAGCGCTTCGGCGGCAGGCCCCTGCCCGATGACCGCGTCGAAGCCGACCGCACCCGGGGCCGCGTCGGGACTGGCTGGGGCGACGGTCACCCGTTGCTCTGCGATCCGGCACGGCCGCGGGTGGGTCGAGTTGGGCTGGCCGAGCCCGTCCGCGTGCCCGCAGACGGGGATGGGCCGTCAGCGGGCGCGGAGGGACGACTGGGCGGGCCGGCACCCGCCGGGCCACGACCGTCGGGGACCGTGGTCGATGGGGAGCCGACGTCCGTCGTCGCAGGCGGCACCGGCGTACCGGGCGCGGCATCGTCGGGCGACGCGGGGGCATCCGGTGGCTGCAGGGGCTCGTCGGGGGGATCCGGCAGGGTCGACAACCGCAACCGCTCCCACACTGCCGACCGGATGCGCTCGTGGATCCGGGCGCGATCCAGGGTCGCGTCGACGGTGAGGTAGATGTCCGGCGTCATGACCGCGAGCCGCCGAAAGGCCTCGTTGACGGTCTTGTGGAAGTCCAGGCCAGCACTCTCGAGGCGGTCCGGCGTGGCTCCGGTGCGCCGCAGGCCTTCGTCGGCCGGCAGGTCCAGCAGCACGACCAGGTCGGGGCGGATGTTGTCGGTCCCCCATCGGTTGAGTCGTCGCACCTCCTCGGGTCCCAGCCCACGGGCGACGCCCTGGTACACGACCGAGGAGTCCACGTAGCGGTCCGCGATGACCACCTGGTGCGCCGCGAGCGCGGGGGCGATGACCTCCTCGACGTGCTGTGCTCGCGCCGCCGCGTACAACATCGCCTCGGTGCGGTCGGAGAGTTCGGGCGTGTCGGCGTCGAGCACGATGGTGCGGATGCGTTCACCGATCCGGGTTCCGCCAGGCTCCCGGGTGACCACGGGTTCGATGCCGCTCTCGACCAGCGCATCACGCAGCAGGCCGATCTGGGTCGACTTGCCGGCGCCGTCACCCCCCTCGAAGGCGATGAACAGGCCTGTCGTCGCCCGGGGGGCTCCGGTGTCGATGCCGGCACCCGAGAGTGCCCTACCGATCGACCACCACGAGTAGGCGCCGCCCGCGAGCGCGAGCACTCCCGCCAGGAGCAGCGTGATGCGGACCCCGCCGATCGCGTAGGCGGTGACGCCGTCGACCTGGAGTTCGGTGCCGATCAGTCCGACGATCAGCGGTGCCACCACCAGGGAGACGAACAGTGCGAAGCGCACACCCGTGTTGAACGCGCCGAACGTGCGTCCGCGCATGTCGTCGGACACAGATTCCTGCAGCATCGTGTAGCCGGTCAGGAACGCGACTCCGCCACCGAACCCCATGATGGCCGAGGTCACCATCGCGAGGTCCAACCGCGGCATGAGCGCCGTCAGCACGAGCCCGAGCCCGGCCACCAGGACGCCGGGGGCGAACAGCCGCGTCCGCCCGATGCGGGGCTCCAGCCACGACGTGGCCAGGATGCCCACCACGAGCCCCGTTCCCACCACTCCCTGCAGCAGGCCGAAGCCATCGTCGCCGGCGTTGAGCACCTGGGTGAAGGCCACGCCGATCGCGATGATGGTCCCGGCCGCCATGCAGGCCGTCATCACGCCGAACACCAGCGCCCGCACCAGTGGGTGGCTGCCCAGGAAGCGCATCCCCTCGACGAACTCCTCCCAGGCACCCGGGCGGTCCTCGTTGTTGCGGGCCAACTTGCCGCGACCGGAAATGCCCGGGATCCGGCTGATGAACCACGCGGATGCCAGGAAGGTCAGTGAGTTCAACCAGATGGCCACCGATTCCGGCCGCGCCTGGACGAAGTCCCAGCCGATCGCGTCGCCGACGGCTGACCCCGTGGCCACGACCACGGCGGCGAAGGCGAACCCGCCCAACGGGAGCGTGCCGTAGCTCGCGAGCAGGCTCAACTGGTTGGCCTGGACCAACTGGCCCCGCGGCACCAGGGTCGGGATGATGGCGTCACGCACCGGGATGAACAGCGTCGCCATCACCTCGATCACGATCGTGGCCAGGAACAGGGCCCACACGTCCTGGGCGAACGGCAGCACCACGAACACTGCGGCGCGTCCGATGTCGGTGGCGATCAACAACCGTCGACGATCCCACCGATCGGCGAACACGCCCGCGATCGGGCCCAGCAGCATCGTGGGCAGGATCCGGGCGATCATGACACCGGACAGCGAGAAGAGCGTGGCGCGACTGGCGCCACCGTCACCCGCGGTCAACGTCTTGGTGAGCACCACGATGGCCGCCAGGCCGATCCAGTCCCCCAGCGACGATGCCAGCGAGGCATAGAAGAGCCACCTGAACGGAGACTTGAGCACTTTCGAGAACTGGCTGCCGACGCTGGGACCGCCGGTCGACGAATCGACGCCGATGCCGGCGTCGTCCGCGCCCTCATCGGTGGCCGAATCGGGCTCGCCACCACCGTCGGGACCGGCTCCGGCAGCGGCTCGGTCGCCGTCGAGGCCGTCGGTGCTCGTGTCGGTCATCGGCGCGTCCGTTTGCCCCCCGGAAGCGGTGCCTGGGCGGGACGCGGCATCGCCGGGCTGGGGGGGTGGGGGTGTCGTGGCCATTGCCGGCAGGGTAATGGCCACGGGTTCGCAGGTCCCAACACCCTCCCCGTCCATCGGTCCGCCGCGGCAACGGCGCGGGGACGGGGAGCAGCGGCCCGGCGGACCACGTCCGTTTGGTGGCCTACGTGGCCTTCTTCTTGCCCTTGCTCGCCTTCTTGCCCTTGGTGGCCTTCTTGCCCTTGGTGGCCTTCTTGCCCCCGCGGGGCTTGGGCTTGCGCTCGTCGACGAACGTCAGCGACGGCGCGGCCGGCCACTCCTGCGGCTCAGACAGCGGCGTGCCGCCGCATTCGGGGTCGTAGGCCTCGATGCCCGGCACCACCTCCATCGTCGTCACCGTGGGAAGGTCGAACGTGTCCGCCTCGAAGACGTGCTCCAGCTCGGGTCCGGCGCAGATCACGGTCGGCACCTTGCGGTTCTTGGGAGGCTTGCGCAGTGGCGCACCGCACTCCGGGCACGGGTGGCTCAACGGGACCGACCAGATGGCGAACTGGTCATCGGGGTAACCGGTCGAACCCAGGAAGGGCTTGCCGTAGCGCGATCGCCGCAACTCCATGAACGAGTCGGGGTCCGTCGGCGAGCGAAATGCCCTGGTCTCGCCGTCAGCGTCGCGGTAGACGGCACGGTTCTGGACGTTGAGGATGCCCTTGCACTTGGGGTAGTTCTGGCACCCGTAGAAGAGCCCGTACTTGCCCTCACGCGGGATCATGAGCCCGCCGTCCTCCGGGCACACGACGTTGGGGTCAGGCTCAGGTTCAGGTTCAGGTTCACCGACGGATCCGTCGTCGTTGAGCGGCAGGGTCCCGTCACAGTCGGGCCACCGCGAACACGACGCGAACCACTGCTTGGACTTGCCCGAGAAGACGCGCTCCATCGGTGACCCACATTCCGGGCAGTCCGCCGGGACGAACAGGGGCTCACGCGGCCGCTCGGGCTTGCGTTCGCTGACCCACGTGTCCACCTCCTCCAGGAAGCGTGTGACCGTCGAACACCACCGTTCGTCGCCCGCGGCGATCTCGTCGAGCGTTTCCTCCATGCGGGAGGTGAAGTTGACGTCGACGACCTCGGTGAAGTGGTTCTTGAGGAACACCACCACGACCTCGCCCAGCGGCGTCGGGAAGAACCGCCGCGACTCGAGGTCCACGTACTCGCGGCTCACCAACGTCTGGATGATGGAGGCATAGGTGGAGGGACGTCCGATGCCCTCGGCCTCGAGCGTCTTGACCAGTGTCGCCTCGGTGAAGCGCGGCGGGGGCGTCGTGAAGTGCTGGTTGGCCAGCAACTCGGCCAGGTCGAGGCGCTGCCCCTCGGAGATCTCGGGCAGGCCCTCGGCCTCCTCGTCGGGCTCGGCGTCGGGGTCGCGCCAATTGGTGTAGACCTTGATGAACCCGTCGAACTTGAGCACCTGGCCGGTGACCCGGAAGGTGAATTCACCTTGCGCGTCGGTGGTGTCCGACACCACGTCGGCCGACACGCGGTCCTTGACGGCATCGGCCATCTGGGTGGCCACGGTGCGCTTCCAGATCAGGTCGTAGAGCTTGAGTTGGTCGGGCTTGAGGGCACTGGCGACGCGATCCGGCGAGCGGAACACCGATGTCGGGCGAATCGCCTCGTGGGCCTCCTGGGCGCCCTTGGTCTTGCGCGAGTAGGAGCGCGGTTTGTCGAGGGTGTAGGCATCGCCGAACCGCTCCTCGACCAGGTTCATGATCTCGCCCAGGGCCTGGTTGGACAGGTTCACCGAGTCGGTGCGCATGTAGGTGATCAGGCCGACCTCCTCGCCCCCGATGCGCATGCCCTCGTAGAGCTGCTGGGCCGTGCGCATGGTGCGGGCGGCCGAGAAGCCCAGCCGGTTGGCCGCGTCCTGTTGCAGCGTCGAGGTGGTGAACGGCGCCTTGGGCCGCTGCTTGACCTCCGTGCGTCGCACCTCCGCCACGGTGTAGTCCTGGCCCAGCGCCCGGGTGCGCAGGTCGTTCGCGTGGTCCTCGTCGCCCACCAGCAGCAGCTTCGCCAGCTTCTTGTCGTTGCCGGCCGCCTTCTCGATGTCCTGGGGCTTGGCCAGGCGCTGTTCCCCGACGGCGTACAGACGCGCCTCGAAGGTGTCGTCGGGCGTGTCCTTGTCCGCCAGCGTGGCGTCGTAGTCCCAGTACTCCTGGGGGTCGAAGGCCCGGATCTCGTTCTCGCGGTCCACGATGATGCGCAACGCGACCGACTGCACGCGGCCGGCCGAGATCCCCGACGACACCGTGCGCCACAGCACCGGCGACAGGCGATATCCCACGATCCGGTCGACCGCGCGGCGGGCCTGCTGGGCGTCGACGAGGTCCATGTTGAGCGTGCGCGGCGACTCGAAGGCGTCGAGGATGGCGTCCTTGGTGATCGAGTCGAACGTCACCCGCTTCGTGTCCGCGACCTCCAGGCCGAGGGTGTCGGCGATGTGCCAGGCGATGGCTTCGCCCTCGCGGTCGAGGTCGGGTGCCAACCACACGGTGGCGTCCTTGGCCGCCTTGCGCAGCGCAGCCACGTGCTTCTTCGACGCGTTCGGCACGACGTAGTCGAGACTGCACCCGCCACCGTCGTGCACCTCCACGGCGAAGTCGGAGCGTGGCAGGTCCCGGATGTGCCCATAGGACGCCAGCACCTCGAAGTCGTCTCCGAGGTATCGCTGGATCGTCTTGGCCTTGGCCGGCGACTCGACGATGACGAGATTTGCTGCCACGTGGCTCCCTGCGTGTCTGGCGATCGGCAGTGGCCGGTCGCCGCGGGCCCGGCATGGGCCCGGCAAGCCGCCAAGGTGGACCGCCGCGCTGCGTTCGTCAAGCCAGCCCCACCGTGTCGTCCATCCAACCGCACGTCCACGAACCCGGCCCCTAGGGGCCCCGGCGTGGCCCAGACGTGCGCTCTGCGCTCGTCGGAGCCGCCGAGACCGCGATTGCCACGGGAGCCAGGGGCAGGCGACGTGACCCCGGACACGACCGATTCTCGGGCGTTCGCCCCAGCCGGTAGGATTGCCCTCGTTTGCCGGCCGGTGGCCGGCACTTGCGTGCGCGCCCACGTCTCGCCACGCCACGATCTTGCAACCGTCCCCCATCATCCCCAGGAGCTCCCCCATGGGTGTCATTCCCTACCTGGCGGCCATCTCGGCCGTCGCAGGCCTCACCCTGGCCTGGTACTTCAGCCGCGTCGTCAACCGCGCCGACGAGGGCACCGACGTCATGAAGGAGCTGGCCGCCGCGATCCGCGAAGGATCACAGGCCTTCCTCAGGCGCGAATACCAGTGGGTCGGCGTGTTCGTCGCCGTCATGACCGTGCTGATCTTCTTCGTGCTGCCCTACGGCCCGTACGGCGCCGTGGCCTACCTGATGGGTGCCGTCTTCTCCGCCATCGCCGGCGTCGTCGGCATGCAGATCGCGACGGCCGCCAACGTGCGCACTGCCAACGCGGCGCGTGACGGTGCCGAGAAGGCACTGCCACTCGCCTTCAAGGGTGGTGCCGTCATGGGCTTCACCGTGGCCGGCATGGGGCTGCTGGGCATCTCGCTGGCCTACATCATCTTCGTCGACCTGCTCGCGGTCGACAACGCCTTCGCGGTCGTGGCCACGTTCGGCCTGGGTGGTTCCTCCATCGCGCTGTTCGCCCGCATCGGCGGCGGCATCTACACCAAGGCCGCCGACGTCGGCGCCGACCTGGTCGGCAAGGTCGAGGCCGGCATCCCCGAAGACGACCCCCGCAACCCCGCCACCATCGCCGACAACGTCGGTGACAACGTCGGCGACGTCGCCGGGATGGGCGCCGACCTGTTCGAGTCCTACGCCGGATCGATCGTGGCACCGATCGTGCTCGCTGCCCTGCTCTTCGGCGGCTTCCTGACCGGCATCGAGGGAGAGATCGCCGAGATCACCGAGGGCTCGCTGCTGCAGGCCACCTTCCTGTTCCCACTGCTGATCGCCGCACTGGGCATGGTCGCCTCGATCATCGGCGCCCTGTTGGTCCGTGGGCGCGAGGGCCGCTCGCTGTCCGCGCAGTTGCACTTCGGCACCAACGTGGCGATGATCCTGACCGGCATCGCCGCACTGGGTGCCGGCGCATGGCTGTTCTCCGGCGTCGACGAGGTCGACAACGGCCTGCTGCTCGGAGCCGTGATCGTGATCGGCCTGCTGGCCGGCTATGCCATCGGCTTCGTGTCCGAGTACTACACCTCCGACCACTACCCGCCGGTCAAGAAGCTCGCGCAGCAGTCCGAGACCGGTCCCGCCACCGTCATCATCGCCGGCATCGCCGACGGGATGCTCTCCACGGTCGCCTCCGTCGTCCTGATCGTCGGTGCGCTGGCGGGCTCCTACGCCCTGGGTGAAGCCGCCTTCAACATCGCTGGCGGTGGACTCTACGCCGCCGCACTGGCCGCCATCGGCATGCTCGCAACGACCGGCGCCGTCGTGGCGGTCGACGCCTACGGCCCGATCTCCGACAACGCCGGCGGCATCGCCGAGATGGCGCACCTGCCCCCCGAGGTCCGCGAAGTCACCGACGGCCTGGACGCGCTGGGCAACACCACCGCTGCCGTGGCCAAGGGCTTCGCCATCGGTTCGGCCGCGTTGACCGCGCTGGCCCTGTTCCGCTCCTACACCGCCGCCGTCGGGCTCGAGGTCATCGACCTGACCGGCGTCGAGGTCATGTCCGGCCTGTTCATCGGCTCGATGTCCACGTTCGCCTTCGCCGCCCTGACGATGAAGTCGGTCGGTCGTGCCGCCCAGGCCATGATCGTCGAGGTCCGTCGCCAGTTCGCCGAGATCCCGGGTCTGCGCGAAGGCAAGGAGGGCGTCAAGCCCGACTCCGCCCGCTGCGTGGACATCTCGACCGCCGCATCCCTGCGCGAGATGGTGATCCCCGGCTCCCTGGCCGTGGTGCTGCCGCTCGCAGTCGGGTGGTTCTCGGTCGAGGCCCTGGGTGGCCTGCTGGCAGGCGCCCTGGCAACCGGGTTCATGTTGGCCATCTTCATGTCCAACGCCGGTGGTGCCTGGGACAACGCCAAGAAGTACATCGAGGCCGGCAACTTCGGTGGCAAGGGCTCCGAGAACCACAAGGCGGCCGTCACCGGTGACACCGTCGGCGACCCGTTCAAGGACACGTCCGGCCCGGCCATGAACATCCTCATCAAGGTCATGACGATCGTGTCGCTGGTGTTCGCCCCCGCATTCCTGGGCTAGCACGCACGCCGCTGCTGCGGCAGCGCTCCCAGCCGAAGGGCCGTCCCACCGGGGCGGCCCTTTCGCCTGCCCTGCAGCGGGACCGGTCGCGCTGGCACACTGGCTGACCTCCGGGACAGGACCCTCTCCATGGCATCTGCGACACACGAGGTCTTCAACCAACCCCCACCACGAGTGGACATCGACGAGTACGCCGCCAACCGACCACTCGTCGAGGCCGTCGACGTCTTCGGTGCTGGCGCCGCACACGACCGCCTGACCGCCGTGGGCGAACTGGTCGGGTCGGCGACCTACCAGGCGTGGGCACGCGACGCCAACACCCACAAGCCGGTCCTGCACACCCACGACCGCTACGGCCACCGCATAGACGAGGTCACCTACGACCCTGCCTATCACCACGTCATGGCGGCGAGCATCGAGCACGGCACCCATGCCTCACCCTGGACGGAGCCCGAGCCCGGCGCGCACGTCGGCCGCGCGGCCGCCTTCATGCTGTTCAACCAGGTCGAACCCGGGCACTGCTGTCCGATCTCGATGACCTACGCAGTCGTGCCGTCGCTGCGCCTGCAACCCGACCTCGCGGCCCTGTGGGAACCACGGATCGGGTCGCGCGACTACGAGCCGGACCTGGCCCCGCCCGCCGGCAAGACCTCGGCCATCTTCGGGATGGCCATGACCGAGAAGCAGGGCGGCTCGGACGTGCGCGCCAACACCACCCGCGCGGTGCCCGTCGCCGGCGGGGGGCCGGGGGGCGAACATCGCCTGACCGGCCACAAGTGGTTCTGTTCGGCACCGATGTCGGACGCCTTCCTGGTGCTGGCCCGCCTGCCCGGCGACGACACCGCGCCGTCGTGCTTCCTGGTGCCCAGGATCCTGCCGGACGGCACCCGCAACGCCATCCGGATCCAGCGTCTCAAGGACAAGTTGGGCAACTGGTCCAACGCCTCCTCCGAGATCGAACTCGACGATGCGGCCGGGTGGATGGTCTCGGAGCCGGGCCGAGGTGTGCGCGCGATCATCCAGATGGTCAGCCACACCCGACTCGACTGCGTGATCGGCACGGCCGGAGGCATGCGCCAGTCGACGTCCGAAGCCATCTGGCATGCCCGGCACCGCTCGGCATTCGGTGCTCGGCTGGTCGACCAACCCGTCATGACGAGTGTGCTTGCCGACCTTGCCCTGGAGCAGGAGGCGGCCACCTGGACGGCGCTGCGGCTGGCACAGGTCCACGAACCCGCCGCCAGCGAGCACGACCAGCTGCTCAAGCGCATTGCGACACCCGTCAGCAAGTACGGGGTCTGCAAGCGGGGCCCCCACCACGCCTACGAAGCGATGGAGTGCCTGGGCGGCAACGGCTACACCGAGGACTTCCCGCTCGCACGTCGCTACCGCGAAGCCCCCGTGCTGGCGATCTGGGAGGGATCGGGCAACGTCATCGCGCTGGACGTGCTGCGGGCGATGGGTCGCGAACCCGATGCCGTCAACGCCTTCCGGGACGAACTGCACCGGGCCGCCGGGACGTCACGCACGTTCGACGACTTCGTCGGACACGTCGACGACGAGGTGACCCGGGCCGCAACCGATCCGGCCGCGGCCGTGCGAGATGCCCGACGACTGACCGAACGCATGGCGCTGGCGTTCCAGGCCGCGGTGCTCCTGCAGCACGCACCGACGCTGGTGTCGGACGCGTTCGTCGCGGCTCGACTGGGTCAGGGGCGTGGTGCGCAGTACGGCACCATTCCGGCCGGCATCGACACTGCCGGCATCGTGGCGCGGCATGCCGGACCCGCCTGAGGTGCGGCCCACCTCGGGCCGGCTACTGCTCGTCGCGGGGCTCGCCGACCGCCACCGGCGCCGCCGGTTCCGGGTCGAGGTCGGGGCCGGCCCCCTCGTCGGACGCGCTCGTCTCGTCGAGGACCACGATCTCCTCGGTCACGTCGTCGTCGGACGGCGGCGTCACCGACACCGGATCCAACGCAACGGTGGCATCCGGGTCGGTGACGTCCGGATCGACCTCGTCTTCCTCCACCATGTGGGGATCAGTCACGTCCTCGCCGTCAGTCCCCACCTCGTCGGACGCCACCTCGTCGGACTCGTCCTCGTCAGTCACGGACTCGCCATTCCCCGCCTCGTCGGACGCCACCTCTTCGGACCCGTTGTCGTCCACCGTGTCCAGGTCACCCACGTCGTCACTGGCCTCGTCTGCCTCGACCACGTCCTCGTCGATCACGACGTCCGAGGGCGACTCCCCATCGGTCACGTCCTCGTCGATCACGACCTCCGAGGGGGACTCCCCATCGGTCGCGTCGTCGGTCACCTCCTCGTCGGTCACCTCCTCGCCGGTCACCTCCTCGTCGGTCGCTTCCTCGTCGATCGCGACCTGGGCTGCCACAGCATCGTCGTCCCCGGCCTCGTCAGC
>DATFMD010000097.1:0-3560 GCA_035267125.1 Nitriliruptoraceae bacterium
CAGCCCGACCGCAACTCCCAGCAGGAGTTGCTCGTGGACGGCCTGGCTCCGCTCGCCGTCGCCGACGCGACCCGCCAGGATGGCATAGCTGAAGCTGAGGAGCAGCAACGAGAAGAACGCACACGTCAAGATGACAACGGTGTCCGCACTTCGGTCGTCGTCGGTGGCAGCCTCGTGGTCCAGCGGGATGAGGATGGCCAACAACGCAAACCCCGCCAAGACGCCGACGACCGACGAATACCAGCCCGCGGTCCCGGCGATGTCGAACTCGAGTGCACCGAGGCGGCAATCCATGTCCGGCCTCCTTGATGAGAGTCAGACGCCCAGGTCCCGCGCGATCAGCATGCGCTGGACCTCGGACGTGCCTTCCCCGACTTCCAGGATCTTGGCGTCCTGGTAGAAGCGACCGACCCGGTACTCGGTCATGAAGCCGTAGCCACCGAAGACCTGGCTCGCCTCGCGGGCCGCGGTCACGGCCGCCTCCGTCGACACGAGCTTCGCGATGCAGGCCTGGCGCTTGTAGTCCAGGCCCTGGTCACGGCGCCATGCCGCATCCCAGGTGGCCAGGCGGGCCGTGTGCGCGGCCGCCTCCATGTCGGCGATCTTGAACGCGATGGCCTGGTTGCGCCCGATCGGCTTGCCGAACGCCTCACGCTCGTTGGCGTAGCGGACGCATTCCTCGATGCACCCCTGGATGAGGCCGACGGCCAGGGCCGATATGGCGATGCGGCCGTCGTCGAGCGTGGCCAGGAACTGGCGAAACCCGTTGCCGCGTTCACCGAGGGTGTTGGCCAGTGGCACGCGGACGTCGTCGAGGATGACCTCGCGGGTGTCCGACGCGTGCCAGCCGACCTTGCGGTACTTCGGGGCGACCGAGAAGCCCGGCGTGTCAGCGGGCACGATGATCGAGGTCATTTCGTCGTCACCGGTCATGGCGGTGACCGTGACCAGCGAGGTGATGTCGGTCCCGGCATTGGTGATGAACACCTTCGAACCATTGATGACCCAGTGGTCGCCGTCGACCTCGGCGCGGGTCCGGGTGGCACCGAAGACGTCCGACCCCCCGCCCGGTTCGGTCAACCCGAACCCGGCCAGGGCCCGCCCGGTCAACAGGTCGGGCAACCACCGCTCGCGCTGGTCGTCGGTGCCGTACTCGGCGATCGGGGTGGCTCCCAGGCCGACCGCGGCCTCGAGGGTGATGCCCAGGGACTGGTCGACACGGCCGATCTCCTCGATCGCCAGGCACAGCGTCAACAGGTCGGCACCCATTCCCCCGATGGACTCCTCGAAGGGAATGGCGAACAGCCCCATGTCGCCCATCTGGGAGACGATGTCCAACGGCAACTCACCGGCGGCGTTGAACTCGTCGGCGCGGGGTGCCACGACCTCGTTGGCGAATCGCGCCACCGTGGCACGGAACTCCTGCTGCTCATCGGTCAGGGTGAAGGAGAGCATGGCGGGCCTTCGAATCGGAGACGAGGTCGGGGGACGCAGGATTGCACCCGGGAGGTCAGGCGCGCGTTGGATCGAGCGTAGATGGCCAGCAATGACGAGCGAGCACCGCGAGTCCGCAGGGCTGGGAACACGTCGGCACAGGGGCGTCGTGGTGGCGGCACCAGTCGGACGACGTCGGCTCGCTGGGCGCCGGCATCGGGTCCGCCGCGCGCGAGGTCACCCTCCCCACCGGCCGCACGACCGTGTCGGCGTCCGTGTCAGCGTCGCCCGCGCTCGATGCATGGGTCGTCCCCACCACGGTGGACACGTCACAAGGTCGCAGCATCGATGACTGCGCGAGCAGCCGCCCGCGCGCCCTTGGCCGACGTCGCGGCCAGTGCGGCCGCGGCGGCTTCGCGGCAGGTGTCGAGGTCGACCTGGCCCAGGCGCATCCCGACTGCGGGCAGGGCCGCGGTCGCTGCCGACAACGTGGAGACGCCCATGCCGACGAGGACGCAGGCCAGGATCGGGTCGGCGGCGGCTTCGCCGCAGACACCGACCTGCTTGTCGGCGCGCACGCCGGCCTGGGCGGTGCGTTCGACCAACTGGAGGACCGCGGGCTGCCACGGATCGGTGAGGTCAGCGAGGTCTGCCGCCATGCGGTCCGCGGCCATGATGTACTGGGTCAGGTCGTTGGTCCCCAGCGACATGAACTCGACCTCGGCCAGGATCGCATCGGCCAACAACGCCGTGGCCGGGATCTCCACCATGACCCCCGGCACCAACCCGCGCGCGCGAACCTTCTCGGCGAAGCCGGCCGCCTCGTCCACGGTCGCCACCATGGGAGCCATCACCCAGGGGGTCGTGCCGGTCTGCTCGCCGGCCAACTTGATCGCGTCCAACTGGTGCTCGAGCAACTCGGGTTGGGCGACCGCGATCCGCAATCCACGAACACCCAGCGACGGATTGGGCTCGTCGGGCATGCCCGCGAACTTCAACGGCTTGTCCGAACCGGCATCCAGCGTCCGCACCACCATCTTGCTGTCCGGGAAGGCCGCCAGGACCTCGCCGTAGATGGCGGCCTGCTCCTCGACGGTGGGCTCCGTGTCGGCCCCCAGGAAGCACAGCTCCGTGCGGAACAGGCCGACGCCCTCGGCCACCGCAGCCGCCGCGGCACGGGCTGCAGCGCCGTCCCCGACGTTGGCCAGCAGGGCGACCGCGTGGCCATCGGCCGTGCGGCCGGGCCCCCGCCAATCGGCGATCGATGCTGCGTAGTCGGCGGCCTGCGCGGCCTGGGCATCGGCCCAGTCGGCGTCCGGATCCACGACCACCTCACCGGTGAACCCGTTCACCAGGACCCGGACCGACGGGTCCAGCTCTTCCAGCCCCGCCACGGCAACGACACACGGGATCCCCAACTGCCTGGCGATGATGGCGGTGTGGCTGGTGGGACCCCCCAGCTCGGTGGCCAGGGCCACGATCCTGGTTGCGTCGAGTCCGGCCGTGTCGGCAGGTGCGAGGTCGTCGGCAAGCAGCACGGACGGGTCGTCAGGCATCGGAATGCCCGGCTCCGGTGCCCCCTGGACCTCGGCGACGACTCGGTCCCTCAAGTCCTTGAGGTCGGTCACACGCTCCGCCATGACGCCGCCGACCTGCATGAACATCTCGGCGAACTGTTCGGTCGCGTCGGCCACCGCCACGTCGATGGGGGTGCCCTGCCCGATGCGTTCGACCACGGCCTGGCGCAGTCCGCGGTCGGTCGCAAGTCCGGCCGTGGCCGCCAGGACCTCCGCCGCCACGCCGTCGGCCAGCGCCGCGCGATCACGGAGTCGGTCGGCGACGGTCTCTGCGGCGTCCGTGTACGTCTCGACGGCCCCGTCGCGGTCAGCCTCGTCGATGGGTGGAGCATCACGATCGGGCGTCGGTCGGGGCGCTGGCCACACGACGGGCCCATGGCCGACTCCGGGCACCACGGGCGTTCCGGAAAGGGTGAGGGGTGACTCCACGATGAATCTCCTGCCTGCAGGGCCGGTGCCCCGGTGTGTCGGTGGTCACCGATGATGCCCGGGACACGTGCCAATGTCACCCCCTGGCCGCGACCGGTGCCCGTGATGACCTGCCCAACC
>DATFMD010000098.1:0-3477 GCA_035267125.1 Nitriliruptoraceae bacterium
CTCCAAGCACGTTAGTTGTCGGGTGGCGTCCGAGACGCAGAACGCTCGCCCCCAACCAGCGCCCCCCACCCGGCCACGTTCGTTGTCAGCTGGCGTCCGCCACACAGAACGCTCGCCCCCAACCAACCTGCGCGACCCGGGGCGGAACATCGGGTGCGAGCGCGCGCCCCCTTGACGAGAGAATTCATCAGGCGTAGAGTTCTGGTCGAACGGCAATTCAACAGACGTTGAACGACAGACGTTGAACGGCAGGCGCGCACTCCGGGTGCCGGTGACGCAGACAGGGGTTGGGCATGTGGGCGATGGTTCGCAAGGAACTGCGGGAGGTCCAACGCGACCGCCGCACGATGGCGATGATGATCCTGATGCCGATCGTGCTGCTGTTGGTCTTCGGATACGCCGCCAACTTCAGCGTCGAGGAGATCCGGTTGACGCCCGTCGGCGAGCAGGTTGCGACGGCCGTCCAGGACCTCCCCGCACCATTCGTGGTCCAGGCCGAGAGCACGGACGACCCCACCGACATCCTGCGTCGCGGCGAGGCGGACGTCGCCGTGGCGATCGACGACGGCACGCCGACCGCGTCGATCGACGGTTCCAACATCTTCACCGCCCAGGCCTCGCTGCAGGCCTTCAGCCAGATGGCCGCCTCCGGGGCTGCCCCCGAGATCCAGACCGACGTGCTGTTCAACCCCGACCTGTCCACCTCCGCAGTACTGGTTCCCGGCCTCGGCGGGCTGATCCTGTTGTTCATCGGCGCACTGGTCACCTCGTTGGGGGTCGTGCGGGAACGACAGTCCGGCACGCTGGAGCAGTTGGCGGTCATGCCCCTGCGCGCCAGCGACGTCTTCATCGGCAAGGTGGCGCCCTACTTCATCGTGGCGGCCGTCGACCTGGTGATCGCGTTGGCGATCGGGGTGTTCGTGTTCGACGTCCCCTTCAACGGCAACCCGGCGTGGTTGGCGCTCGGATCCGTGCTGTTCCTGTTCGTGACGCTGGGCATTGGAGTGCTCATCTCGACGGTGTCCCAGAACCAGGGCCAGGCCATCCAGTTGGCGCTGATGACCGTGATGCCGCAGGTGCTGCTGTCGGGGCTGATCTTCCCGTTGTCGTCGATGGGTGCCGCAGTCCGGTGGATCGGGTACCTGCTCCCGCTGACCTGGTTCAACATCATCGCCCGAGACGTGATGCTCAAGGATGCGCCGCTGGAGACCCTCGCCTTTCCCCTGACGGTGCTGGCGGTCATGTCCATCGTGGTGTCCGGCCTGGCCATCTGGCGCTTCACCCACGTACTGAGCCCGGCCCGGCGCAGCCACCGCTCGTCGACTCCGACATCCGACAGCGGCGCGCCCGCGGGAGCATCCGCATGAGCTGGGGGCAGCAGGGCGTCACGGTGCGCTTCGGGGACACGGTCGCGCTCGACGGCATCGACTGCTCCGTCGACACCGGCGCGATCCTGGCCGTGGTCGGACCGGACGGGGCCGGCAAGACGACGCTGGCGCGCGTCCAGGTGGGCCTGGTCCAACCCGCGTCCGGGACCGTCACGTCGCCCGACCGGCCAGCGCTGGGCTACCAACCCGAGTCCAGCGGATCCTGGAGCGACATGAGCGTGGCCGAGAACCTCGACTTCGTCGCGAACGCGCACCGGATGGGCGCCGACGCCCGGGGACGCATCGACCACCTGCTCGACATCACCTCGCTGACCGCCGCCCGCGACCGCCTGTCGCGCGACGTGTCGGGCGGGATGCGACAGAAGCTGGCCGTGGCCATGGCCATGCTGGCCAGCCCGCGCCTGCTCGTGCTGGACGAACCGACCACGGGCCTGGACCCCGTGAGCCGGGGTGACGTCTGGCGCCTGCTCGCCCGGGCAGCCGAGGACGGTGCCGCCATCATCGTCACCACTGCCTACCTGGACGAGGGCCAGCGCGCCGACGACGTGCTCGTCCTCGACCACGGCAGCATCCTGGTGCGGGGGACGGCGCGGGAAATCGAGGCATCCTTTCCCGGGGTGCTGGTCAGCACGCCGTCCAGGGACCCGGTGCGACCGTCGTGGCGGCGAGGTCGCACCTGGCGAACCTGGATTCGCCCCGACAACCTTGGCGCAGCCGGCGGACTCGGCGGGGCATTCGTGGATGGACGCGCCGCCCCCGCCGAGGGCTCCCCCACCGACGAACCGCGGCTGGAACCCGACCTCGAGGATGTCGCGATGGCGGCTGCAATCACGCGCCGCGAAGGAGCCTCCTGATGGCCCTCATCCGCACGCACGACCTCGTCAAGGACTTCGGCGACACCCGCGCGGTCGACCATGTCAGCCTGACCGTCGACGCCGGCGAAGTCGTCGGACTGGTCGGCGCGAACGGGGCCGGCAAGACCACCCTGATCCGGTTGCTGCTGGGCCTGCTCCAACCCAGCGCCGGCCAGGTCGAACTGCTCGGCGGTCCCCCGGACCGATCCACGCGTCGCGGCCTGGGCTACATGCCCCAGGGCCTGGGCCTGTACACCGACCTGACCGTCGCCGAGAACCTGTCGTTCCAGGCTGCCGTGTACGGCGACACCATGCCCGTCGGGGACGAACTCGCAGCGGTCGTAGATGTGCTGGTGGACGATCTCGCACTGGGGATGAAGCGCCAGACCGCATTCGCGGCCGCCCTGGGCCACCGCCCGAAGGTCCTGGTGCTCGACGAGCCGACGTCGGGCGTCGGGCCCCTGGGTCGTGCCGACCTGTGGGACACGATCCACGAGGCAGCCGATGCCGGTGTCGCCGTGCTGGTCACGACGCACTACATGGACGAGGCTGCCCAGTGTGACCGCCTCGTGATCATGGCCCACGGCCAGCAGGTCGCGACCGGTACGCCCAGCGGGATCGTCGGTGACCTGACCGTGGCCGAGGTCGCCACGCCCGACCCGACGGCGCTGCGACGGCTCGAGGACGCCGGCTTCACCGTGCTCCCCAGCAGTGGCAGCCTGCGGGTGATCACCGACGACGAGGCTGCCCTCGCGCGAGCGCTGCAGGACGCCCCCGCCAACCCTGGGTCGCTGCAGGGACCGGCCGCCAGCCCGGACGCGGTGCGGCAACCTGCCGCCGACCCGGGGGTCGAGCGCGACCCGGGGCCCGTCGAACCCGTGCGCATCACCCGGCAACCGGCAACCCTCGAAGAGGCGTTCATCGTGGCGGTCGGACCCGCCAGCGTGTCAGCCTGATGGCGCGCACCGGACGACGACCCGGCGATCCCGACACGCGCGGCGCGATCCTGGCTGCGGCCCGCGCGACGTTCTCGTCGGCGGGCTACCACGGGGCCACGATCCGTGCGATCGCCGGCGTAGCGGAGGTCGACCCGTCACTGGTGCACCACTACTTCGGCACCAAGGAGGAGTTGTTCGCCGCCTGCATCGAGTTGCCCCTGCAACCGGACCAGATCGCCGACCACATCGTCGGTGAGGACCTGGACGGGGCTGGTCGTCGCGCTGCCGCGCTCTTCC
>DATFMD010000099.1:0-2509 GCA_035267125.1 Nitriliruptoraceae bacterium
CGTCTTGTTGGTCGCCGTGCTGACGTTGATGGCTCGACAGGTGCTGGATCGGAACGCCGACGCGCAACTCGCGAGCGTGCGTGACGGTCGCCAGTCGGCGGTCGACCAAGGTGTCGATGCGTTGATGGACAGCGTCGCCGCAATGGCCGCCGATCCGGGGCTGGTCATGGTCGCCCAGGACCTGGTCCAACCCGGGGAGGCCGATCCCGACGATGCCGCGACCGTCGATGATGTGGATGATGAGGAGGCCGCCGCGTTCCTGCAGACCCTGCTCGCCTCCGGCCACGGATCGGACCTGGCGATCCTGTCCGGGGACACTCGGGAGGTCGTCTCGACGACCAGCGTCGCAGTCGATGCCGGCACTCCCACCCAGTGGGATCCCGACGTCGTGGCCGCCGTGGTCGACCGCCTGCCGGCTGTGCCGGTCGGTGACGCCGTCATCCTGGACGGCGTGTCGCTCGTCGAGGCCGACGGAACCACCGCGGCACTGGTGGCGGCCACCGTGCGGTCGGGTCCCGAGGTGATCGCTGCTCTGGTCATGACCGTTCCCATCAATCACCTCACTGACCTGGTCAGTGCCGATGGCCAGTGGGACCAACTTGGCCTCGGTGCCTCCGGCGAGGCCGTGATCGTGGGATCGGACGGGATCCTGCGCAGTGAGCCACGGTCGTGGCTCGAGGACCCGGAGGCATATCTCGACGCGCTTGACGACGCTGGCGAGGCTGGCGCCGACACGGCCGCTGCGATCGAGGACGCGGGGTCGCCGGTGGGGATCCAGGCAGTGGACAACGCCGTCTTCGCGGCTGCCATCGCTGGCGACGAATCGATCGAGACGGTCACGGGCCCGCTCGTCGGCACCATCCGTGCTGCCGCTGCGCCCGCGGATGCCGGGGGCCTTGCCTGGGTGGTGATCGCAAGCCAGTCCTCGACCGACTTCGCCGCAACGCTGTGGGCGTTCCTGCGCTGGGTCGGCCTGCTGCTGCTCGTGCTCGTCCCGTTGATCCTGCTGGCGGCCACGTTCCTGTCGCGTGCCCTGACGCGACCAATCCCGGCGCTGGTTGCCGTGTCGTCGCAGCTCGCCGAGGGTGACCTCGACGTGACCGTTCCCGACCTGGGCCCCAACGAGTTCGGCGACCTGGCACGGCAGTTGGCGGAGGGCGCCGAGGAGCTGCAGCGACGGCGGGCGGTCATCGCCGACGAGGAGGCCCGGATCCAGGGCATCCTGAGTGCAGTCGTCCCGACTCGCTTGATGGATCGGGTTCGCGCAGGGGATCACGGGTTCTCGGACGTGTTGGAGACGGCCACGGTGGTCGCGGTGTCACTGCACGGGATGTCGGACCAGTCGGGCGCCGACCAGGAAACGTTCATGGAGGCCACTGCCAGGATGGCGGTGGAGTTGGAGGAACTGGCGGTGTCATCGGGAGTCGAGCCAGTGCGAGCTGCCGCGCGCCAGCACGTGTTCCTGGCGGGCCTCGGAGCCCGGGACGCGGGCGTTGACGCGGCCGCCTCGTTCGGCGTGCGCGTGTCGGAGGTGGTGCAAGCCGCCGGTCAAGAGTTCGGCCTCGAGGTCGACGCGTCCGTCGGCATGGCGGCCGGCACGGTGGGAACCGGGATGATCGGGACGTCCCAGGTGTCCTTCGGGATCTGGGGGGACCCGCCGGGACGTGCCGCGTCCCTCGGTGGGCTGGCGCGAGCCGGAGACGTCCTGGTGGACGACGCGGTTGCCGAGGCATTGGGCCCGCAATGGATCGCCAGCCCGCTGGAGGATGTGGTGGGGCTCAGCGACGACGTCGTCGAGGCCTTCGCGCTGACGGTGTCGCCCGGCTTCATGCCCTCCGGATGATGTCGTGCAGCGTCGCGTGGTGGAACCTTGTCGCATCGAGGTTCGCAGCAACTGTGGACATCGGACGACGTCAACCAACGACAGGAACACCAAGATGGCAGCTTTGACCGTGTGGAAGTTCGACGAGGCTGGTGCCGCGGCGCAGGCCCGCGACCAGATCGAATCCCTCCAGAAGCAGGAGTTGATCAAGGTGCACGACGCCGTCGTGGTCACCTGGCCCGAGGGCGCGAAGAAGCCCAAGACCAAGCAGGCCTTCTCGACCACGGGTGCCGGTGCGGCGGGCGGTGCCTTCTGGGGCATGCTGTTCGGTCTGATCTTCTTCATCCCGTTGTTCGGGATGGCGTTCGGCGCCGCCGTCGGCGCGCTGAGTGGATCGATGTCGGACTTCGGGATCGACGACGACTTCATCGCCAGCGTGCGGGACAAGGTGACCCCCGGGACCTCGGCGCTGTTCCTCATGTCCAGCGACGCGGTGGTGGACAAGATCCACGACCAGGTCGACCTGTCCCATGCGGAACTGATCAGCACCAACCTGAGCGTCGAGGACGAAGAGGCACTGCGCGAGGCCTTCTCCGAGTGAGTCCCGTCGGCCGACCGGTCACGTGACCGGTCGGCCGACGGGACTCACTCGGAGAAGGCCTCGCGCAGTGCCTCTTCGTCCTCGAC
>DATFMD010000100.1:0-15825 GCA_035267125.1 Nitriliruptoraceae bacterium
AGGCGGCATCTCGATGGTCGGGGGCGCCGCCGTGACCGGCCAGGGTGTCGCGACCTACGGCATCATGTTCCTGCTGTCCATGCTCGTGTCGATCAACATCTTCATCGGAGTGTTCAACCTGTTGCCGCTGCCCCCGCTCGACGGCGGCCACCTGGCCGTGCTGGGCGTCGAGAAGGTCGTCAACGGCTGGCGCCGACTGCGAGGCCGAACCCCGGACTTCACCGTCAGCCACCAAGCGGTCGCGGCCGTCGCCATGCCCGTGTTGTTGTTGATCGGCACCGTGGGGCTGGGACTGGTCTGGCTCGACATCACCAACCCCCTGCAGTTGCCCTGAGCGAACAGCGGCGGCCGAACACGGTCGCCGTCGGGAGTGAACAGGTCCACCGTGCTAGCCGTGTCCAACCTTGCCTTCACCCATCCCGGTGACATCGGGGGTTTCAGTGACGTGTCGTTCAAGGTCCCATCAGGGTCCACGGCCGGCCTGATCGGCGTCAACGGGGTCGGCAAGACCACGTTGATGCGTCTGCTCGCCGGCGACCTCGAGCCCGACGAAGGCACCGTCCAGGTGCCCGGTTCGTTCGTGTGGATGCCCCAGGAGGTCGGCTTCGACGGCGATGCGTCCCAGCGCGACGTCCGCCGGATGCTCGGTCGCTTCGCACCCGCGCCGCTGGACACCATCAACGCGGCCATCCAGGCCGCCGAGGACGAGCTGGATGCAGGCGACGACATGGCTGGCGTGCGCCTGGGCGAGGAACTGGCGCGCTGGGGCGACCTGGGTGGCTACGAGCTGGAGGGTCGTTGGGACGCGGCCTGTCGCGACGTGCTGGGCGTCGGCTTCGACGAGGTCGCGAGTCGCGACGCCACCACGCTGTCGGGTGGCGAACGCAAGGGACTCGTGCTGGCCGTCGTGCTCGATGCGCCCGGCATCGACACGTTGCTGCTCGACGAGCCCGACAACTACCTCGACGTGCCCGGCAAGCGCCGCCTCGAGGCAGCACTGCGCGCGTCGCGCCAGACCATCCTGGTGATCAGCCACGATCGGGCGCTGCTGTCGGCGGGTCCCGATCGCATCGTCACGCTGGAGGCAGGAGGCGCGTGGGTGCATCCGGGCTCCTATGCGGACTACGAACAGGCACGTGAAGAGCGCCAGCAACGGCTGGGCGATGCCCGCAAGCGCTGGGAGGTCGAGGAACGCCGGCTGTATCGCTACTACAAGCTGCTCAAGGAGCGCGCCCGCTACTACGACAACTTCGCCCCCAAGGCCGATGCCGCCGAAAGCAGGTGGAAGCAGTGGGTGGCGGCTGGGCCCCCGCCAGCGCCGGTGACGGACCAGCATGTCAAGGTTCGCATTCGTGGCGGTGGTGCAGGCCGCCGCATGCTCAAGCTCGCCGACATCTCGATCGACGACCTGGTGGAGGAGTTCTCGGCCGACGTGCGGGTGGGGGACCGGATCGGGTTGATCGGCCCCAACGGCACCGGCAAGACCCACCTGGTGAAGGTGGTGGTGGCCGGCTCGCCCGACCACACGGGCGAGTTGCCGGGGGCGTCGGATGCCGCCGACGGTCGCGACGTCACGATCGACCGTGGCCACCATGGTCACGTCGAGGTGGGCACGAACGTGCGCGCCGGGTACTTCGCCCAGATCAACGAGCACCCCGACTTCCCGGGGCGTCAACCCCTCGACATCGCGATGGATGCCGCCGGCAACCACGAAAAGGCCATGGGTGCGCTGGCGCGATACGGACTGGCCGGCACCGCCCGGCAGGACTACCAGACGTTGTCCGGCGGCCAGAAGGCACGCCTGTCGATCATGTTGCTGGAGCTGGCCGGCGTGAACCTGCTGCTGCTCGACGAGCCGACCGACAACCTCGACATCGACTCTGCCAAGGCCCTGGAGGAAGCCCTCGAGGGCTTCGATGGGGCCGTCGTCACGGTGTCCCACGATCGTGCCCACCTCGCCACGTTCGACCAGTTCTGGTACCTGGGCGACGATGCCCGGATGCGTCACCTCACCGACGCCGACGTCGCAACGACGGTGTTGTTGGACGGGCTCGATGCCGTGCACCCATCCGAGGCGATGCCGCTGCGCCTTCCGTGACCGCCTCCGGTCGAGTCGTCCGGGGAGAACGGAGGAAGCGGGCGGACCAGGGGGTGCGCACGACGTCGGGGTCGGGCATGATGGGATGATCGTGCCACGTCGTGATCGGCATCCCAGTGATCATCCATCCGTACCTCTACTTCGACGGCGACTGTGAGGCGGCAATCCGCTTCTACGCCGAAGTCTTCTCCGGCGACGTCGCGGCGCTGAGTCGGTACGCCGAGCAACCCGGCGACGTGCCCGGCGAAGACGCCGAGCGGATCATGCACGCCACCGTCAACCTCGGCGACACGGCGCTGATGGCGTCCGACGTGCCGACGTCCATGACCGGCTTCGAGGCCGGCGACAACGTGCACCTGTCGACGTCGCCCGGGGACCTCGCGACGTGCGAGCGGGTGTTCGCGTCGCTGGCGGATGGCGGCATCGTCGGCATGCCGTTCGAGCAGCAGTTCTGGGGGGCCTGGATGGGCAACGTCACGGATCGCTTCGGCGTCCACTGGATGATCAGCCACGCCGGGGATCCTGACTGATCCCGAGCCGGGCGAGCTGGGTGTCCGTGGCAACGACCCGGCCCTGGATCGGTGCCTCGGGACCACCCGATGATGACACGTTCGAGTGTCCACCGACGTGGACCTCGAGGCGGAACTGGCGGGTTCACGCGGGTCGCAGCAGGAGCCCCATCGTCACCGCCTCGTCAGTTGCGGCCACCTCCACGAAACCGAGGTGGCGGTAGAACCCGATCGCGCGCTCGTTGGCCGCTGCCACACCCAGGTGCACGCCCGGCACGTCACGGTCCCGCAGGGCGTCGAGCATCGTGGCCATGAGGGTCCTCCCCATGCCCGATCCCTGCAGGCGGGGCAGCAGGTCGATGTGGAGGTGGGCTGGCCACCGGTCGACGATCCATGTCGGCGTGACGGGTGGCTCGTGGATCAATTCGACCAGCGCGGCGTCGCCAGTGTCGGCGGCCTCGGTGTCCGCGGCGCCAGCGAATCTCCCGACCGGCAGCGGGTGGGCGGCACGCAATGGTGGCCACCAGGATCGTTCGCAGGCCGCCTCGAACGCCGCGGTGTCCAGTGCCGCCAGGACGTAGCCGGCAACGCCCCGGTCGTCGCACGCCACGAACGCCATCGTGTCCGGCATGGCGAGGTAGGCACCGGCGTAGACCTGGCCCAACAGGTCGGCGTCCTCGTACAGGTGGGATGCGTCCTGTCCGGCAGCCCCGGTTTGCAGGCAGACTCGATACAGGTCGGCTCGATCGGCAGGCCCGGCGGGGCGGATGCTGACCAACGAGTTTCCTTGCACGACGGGGCCGTTGGGGCGGCCGCCTGACCGTACCGGTGACATGATCGACGATCCCGGGCAGGGGTACCGTCGCCACCACCGACCGAGGAACACCGATGGGCCAGTCACTGCCGATCCTGAGCGCCGACCCGGCCGCGACCACAGAGTCCGACGGGCCGACGCGCCGCCCCACCCGCCAGATCAAGGTGGGTCCCGTCGGCGTGGGGTCCGATTCACCGATCAGTGTCCAGACCATGACCGTGACGCCGACGCACAAGGTCGACGAGACCCTCCAGGCGATCGCCATGGTCCAGGCGGCCGGGGTCGACCTGGTTCGCATTGCCGTCCCGCGCCAGGAGGACGCAGCCGCGTTGGCCGACATCGCCGCGCACTCCCAGGTTCCCGTGATCGCCGACATCCACTTCCAGTGGAAGTACGCGGTGGCCGCCATCGAGGCCGGGTGTGCCGGTGTGCGCATCAACCCCGGCAACATCAAGAAGCACGACAAGGTCAAGCTGATCGGTGACATGGCCGGCGAGCGAGACATCGCCATTCGCATCGGTGTCAACGGTGGGTCTCTGGAAGACGAGATCCTCGAGGAGTTCGGTGGTCCCACCCCCGAAGCGATGGTCGAGTCGGCCCTGCGCGAAGTCCGCCTGCTCGAGGACGTCGACTTCCACAACACCAAGATCTCGGTGAAGCACTCGGACCCATGGGTCATGATCCAGACCTATCGTCTGCTGGCCCAACGCTGTGACTACCCGCTGCACCTGGGAGTCACCGAGGCCGGGCCCAAGTACTCCGGATCGGTCAAGTCAGCGATCGGGATCGGCACGTTGCTCGCCGAGGGCATCGGGGACACGATTCGCGTCTCGCTCAGTGCGGACCCGGTCGAGGAGGTCAAGGCCGGCATCATGATGCTCGAGGCGCTGCACCTGCGCGAAGGCAAACTCGACGTCGTTTCGTGCCCGTCGTGTGGCCGCGCCCAGGTGGACGTGTGGACGCTGGCCGAGGACGTGCAGAAGGCGCTGGACGGCAAGATCGACGTGCCGTTGCGGGTTGCCGTCATGGGCTGCATCGTCAACGGGCCCGGTGAGGCCCGCGAAGCCGACCTGGGTGTGGCGGCCGGCAACGGGAAGGGCCAGATCATCAAGAAGGGCCAGACGATCGCCACGGTGCAGGAGGCCGACATCGTCGAGACGATCGTCTACTTCGCCGAGGAGATGGCCGACGAGATCCGCGCCGAGCGCGGCGAAGGTGCACCTGTCGTCGCGTGACCGGCGGGATCAAGTTGGTGGAATCGAAAGCCATTGGCGGTCACGTTGGAGTTGTTCGCTGCGCTCGCAACGTCCAGCCCTACGTCGCGTGACCGGCGGGATCGGTTGGTGGACTCGGGACCCATTGGCGGTCACGTTGGAGTTGCTCGCTTGACCTGAAGCTTGATGGGCACGGCTGCAGGTTGTCGGGCCGGGTGCAACACTGGTGGCATGGCTTCCGTGGAGTTCGACGACGTGCATGTCGATCGCGGTGCCCAGACCGTGCTCCGGGGCATCGACCTGGTCGTGCCCGACGGGGGGTCGGTGGCCCTTCTCGGCGCATCCGGATCGGGCAAGTCGACGACGTTGCGGGCACTGGCCGGGCTCGAGGACCTGACCGGCGGGCGGGTCCTGCTGGACGGCGCGGACGTTTCCGGCGTGCCCACCCGTGATCGTGACCTGTCGATGGTGTTCCAGGGCGCCTGGATGCTGCCGCATCGGAGTGTCGCCGGCAACCTGTCCTTCCCGTTGGAGCTGCGCAAGACCCCCCGCCAGGAACGAGTCCGCCGCATCGCCGCCGAGTTGCGGGCCTTTGCGCTCAATGCCCTGGGCGGACGCCGTCCCGGCACGCTGTCGTCGGGTGAGCGCCACATCGCGGCCACCGCCCAGTCGATGGTGCGCGCGCCATCCGTGCTGCTCATGGACGAACCCTGCGCGCAGGTGGACGCGGCATCGCGCCACCACGTCCTGCGCCAGATCGACGAGGTTCGTCGTGGCTACGGCTCCACCCTGCTCGTGGCCACCAACGATCGTCGCGTCGCCGCTGCGCTGGGTGATCGAACCGCCGTCATCGAGGACGGCCAGATCGTGCAGTGTGCGCCCTTCCAGGTCCTGTGGGCGGAGCCGGCAACTCTCGGAGCGGCAGACCTGGTGGGGGAGTGGTCGCTGGTGCGGCTGCCGGCGCAGGTCTCGACGATCCCGGGTGAGCGGGTCAGGATGCGCACCGCCCTCGGCAGCCTGCGAACCTGGCAGCGCGACATCGGGCAACGGTCCACCGTGGTCATCGGCGTTCGACCCGAGGAGATGGAGGTGGTCGCGGCGCCCGACGGTGATCTGCGGGCCGTGGTGACACGCGTGGCGCCGATGGGTGGGCAGGTCGTGGTCGAACTGGCGCCCGCCAGCCCAACATCTCGGGATCGGGCTGCCCAACGCCCGCCTGCTGCACCGGAGGAACCCGTCGTGGCGATTGCCCCTGCGCCGGGGCCCCGCGTCGGTGAACTCGTGGGTTTGCAGCCCGGCGCGTTCCACATCTTCGACGGCGATGGACGCGCACTTGGCGTTGTCCGGCGGCCCTGACGGGCATGGCAGTGCCGAGGAGTGGCTGATACGGTTGGCCGAGCGTCGCCGACCGGCCACCAGGGTCGATTGCCGATGCCGACGGTGCCCCGTCGACCACACGTCGACGGCCACCAGCCACACGACAGCATGAACATGCAGTTCACGTGCGGTCGGCCCCTCGTCGGGCCGACCGTCGTCTGTACCGCCGAAGTACCACGACCAGAAGTGACCACGACCACCAGCCCCCGTCCACCGCCCACGGTGCACGACGACCCGCGAAGGGAGATCGACATGGCCGACCGCCCAGACGACCTGTCCGACACCCTTCGCGACGCGATCGCCGACATCGTGGCCGATCTCGACGTGGAACTCGTGTCGGTCGAGGTGAAGGGCCCGCGCAACAAGCGCGTGGTCAAGCTGGTTGCCGATTCCGTCGACACCGACGAGGGACTCGACATCGATCGCATCGCCACCGTGTCGTCGGCAATCGGCGAGGTGGCCGATGACGTCGTGCCGGGCTCCTACACCCTGGAAGTGTCATCGCCGGGGGTGGACCGACCGCTGACCACGCCCCGCCACTTCCGTCGCAACCTGGACCGCAAGGTCGAGGTGCGCCACGCCAGGGGTGACACCGACACCCAGACCACCGGCACCATCGTTGCGGTCACCGACGACGACGTCACGCTCGACACCGCCAAGGGGTCGGTCACGATTCCGCACGCCGAGGTCTTCGAGGGCCGGATCGTGTTGCCATGGTGACCCACCCCAACCCCGACCAGCCCGTCCGTGGCACCAGGCCCGGCCAGCCCGTGCTCGCCTCGCCTCTCCACACGTCTGGTCCATCGTTGCTCCAGGAGGGAATGTTGTGAATCCGAACAAGATCGACATCGATGCCCTGCGCCTGATCGCCCGCGAGAAGGACCTCGACTTCCACACGGTCGTCGAGGCGTTCGAGACTGCCTTCGCGTCCGCGTACAAGCGTGCTGGCCAGTTCGAGGCCGACGAGGTCCGTGTGCACGTGGACCGGGGCGCCGGCGACATCACCGTCTATGCCCAGGAACTCGACGACGAGGGCAACGTCGTCTCCGAGTGGCAGGAAACCCCCACCGACCTCGGGCGCATCGTCGCCCAGACCGCTCGCCAGGTGCTCCTGCAGCGCCTGCGCGAGGCCGAGCGTGAGGCCACCTACGGCGAGTACATCGGCCGCGAGGGTGACATCGTCACCGGGACGGTGTCGCTGCAGGGCAACGTGACGCTGATCGAGCTCGGCCGGACCGAGGCCCTGCTGCCCTACGGCGAGCAGGTTCCCAACGAGCGCCTCAACCACGGCCAGCACACCCGCGCCATCGTGACCGAGGTGCGGCGCGAACCGCGTCGTGCCCAGATCATCTGCTCGCGTTCGCACCCGGGATTCGTGGCCGCGATGTTCGCCCTCGAGGTCCCCGAGATCGAGGACGGCACCGTCGAGATCAAGGCGATCGCACGAGAGGCCGGACACCGATCCAAGGTCGCGGTCGCATCCAACAACGGCGACGTCGACGCCGTGGGCGCCTGTGTGGGCCCGGCGGGCGAGCGCGCCAAGGGCGTCCAGCGTGAACTCCACAACCAGGAGACCGAGCGCATCGACATCGTCCGTTGGTCCGACGAGCCCGAGGGGTTCGTCGCCAACGCCCTGTCGCCGGCCAAGGTCTCGGCGGTCTACCTCTATCCCGAGGACGGCACCGCCATGGTGATCGTGCCCGACTACCAACTGTCGCTGGCGATCGGCCGTGAAGGCCAGAACGCCCGGCTGGCAGCCCGGTTGACCGGGTGGCGCATCGACATCAAGTCCGAGTCGCAGTTCGAGGCCGAACAGCAGGCCTTCCAGGACGCGTTCGACAAGGGCCTCATCGACGAGTTCGGCAACCCGCTCAACGAGGAGGGGGAGGCCGCCATCGCGGCCGCCTACGAGTCGGCCGAGGAAACGATGGCCGCAGCGTTGGAGGACGAGGACGAGGAGTCCAGCGACTGAACCTTCGACGGCCTCCCGGTACCGCATGGATCCGGGCACGCCGTGGACCCGCCCACCTCCCGTTCGATCGACGCCGCCAGAAGTCCGGCCCGGTGTCACCGACCTGGCCACATGCGCCCATGGCGCCCGTGCACGCCGCCCAGTGGAGGAAGTACCATCCCATGAGTCCGGCCCACGGACCACAGACTGCTGCGTCCTCACGGCCGCAACGACGCTGTGTGTCCTGCCGCCAGACTCGCGACAAGCAGGACCTGATCCGGATCACCCGCCATGGCGACACCGTGGCCGTCGATCTCACCCAGACACTTCCGGGTCGTGGCAGCTACGTCTGCCCCGACCTCGAGTGTGTGGATCGGGCCCACCAACGCGACGCCGCCCACCTGCGATCAAGCCTGCGGGGCGGCACCACCAACCAGGTGCAGCGTGCGCTCACGGTCATACGAACCCACCTGACGAGCGCCCCGCACCACAAGGAGCACAACGCGTGAGCAACAAGGTCCGCGTCTACGAACTTGCCAAGGAAACCGGCCTCGAGAACAAAGAGGTCGTCCGAAGGCTGCAAGAACTCAACATCGACGCCAGCAGCCATTCGTCATCCGTGACGAAGGGTGATGCGCAGCGTTTCAAGGAGTCGTTGGGTCGGTCGGACGCCGAACGCGAGGCCGCCGCCGAGGAGGCCAAGCGCAAGGAGTCCGAGGAGTTGCAGCGGTACCGCGCCCTGGCCGAGAAGGCCAAGGCACCGACCAAGGCCAAGGCCGCCAAGGTGCTGCCGCCACACCTGCGCAAGCAGCAGGAGGAGGCCGACGCCCGTGAGGCGGCGGCCGCTGCGGCGGCCCCGCCGGCCAAGGCCAAGGCGATCGTGCCACCCGGTATGGGTGACGACGACGGCGCCGGAGACGACTCGTCGACGCCCGACGATGCCCCGGCTGCCGCCAGTGACGACGACACTGCAGCGACGCCGTCCCCGACCGGCGACGACACTGCCGACGCCGCGCCTTCCGACGACGGCGACGATGCTGCCGGTACCGAAGGTGGCGACGGGGGCGCAGCCGGCGGTGCCCGCCGCATGCCCGGAATGCCGCCACCACGCCTGGTCAAGGGTGAGGTCCCGTTGCGTCCGGCCCGCCCCAAGTCCGAGGCCCCCGGTGCCGTGACCGGCGAAGGAACCGAGGCGCGACGTCGCGTCGAGGTCAACATGCCAAAGGCCGGGTCCGGCAAGCGCCACATTCCGCCACCACTGAAGAAGGCGCCGGCGCGTCCCGCCCAGCCCAGCCAGCCGTCCCGTGGCGCCCCCAGTCGTGGTGGCCCCAAGGGTGGCGGCGGCCCCGGTCGTGGTGGCCCCAAGGGCGGCGGCAACTCGCCGTATCGCCAGCCCACCAACAAGGGCTCCGGCCCCGGTGGCGACAAGCCCGGTGGCGCGCCCGGCGGGCCACGCCCGTCCGGTGGCGGTCGTCGCCGTCGCGAGAAGACCTCGCCGGCCGAGCAGGAACTGATGCGTCGTCCGCAGCGGCACGAGTTGCCGCTGGAGGAGCAGATCGAGGTCGACCGCGTCGAGGTGCTGCCCGGTGTGACCCTCGGTGAACTGGCCGACAAGCTCGATGTTGCCGGTGGCGCCCTGGTCAAGAAGTTGTTCGAGATGGGCGAGATGGTCACGGTGCAGCAGTCGCTGCCCGATGACACGCTCGAGATCCTGGCTGCCGAACTCGGATTCGACGTCTACTTCCTGTCCCAGGAAGAGGCAGAGTTCGGCATCGAGGAGCCCGAGGACGAGGAAGACCTCCAGCCGCGCGCACCCGTGATCACCGTCATGGGCCACGTCGACCACGGCAAGACCCTGCTGTTGGACGCCCTGCGCGAAACCGACGTCGTCGGCGGCGAGGCAGGTGGCATCACCCAGCACATCGGTGCCTACCAGATCTCCCACGACGGCAAGCCGGTCACCTTCATCGACACCCCCGGTCACGCCGCCTTCACGGCGATGCGCGCCCGCGGGGCAGACGTCACCGACATCGTGATCCTGGTGGTCGCGGCCAACGACGGCGTCATGCCCCAGACCGTCGAGGCCATCCAGCACGCCAAGCTGGCCGAAGTCCCGATCGTGGTGGCGGTCAACAAGATCGACCTGCCCGAGGCCAACCCGGACAAGGCCAAGGGCCAGCTCGCCGAGCACGAGGTCATCGTCGAGGAGTACGGCGGCGAGGTGCCCGCGGTCGAGGTGTCGGCCATGGAGGGCACCGGTCTGGACGAACTGCTCGAGGTCGTGCTGTTGCAGGCAGACCTGCTGGAACTGAAGGCGAACGCCGACAAGTCGGCGCGCGGCCGCGTCGTCGAGGCCCACCTGGACAAGGGTCGTGGCCCGGTTGCCACGATGCTGATCCAGGCCGGCACGCTGCGTCGTGGCGACATCCTCGTCGCCGGCACCGCCGACGGCAAGGTGCGTGCCATGTTCGACGAGCACGGCACCCAGGTCCAGGAGGCAGGCCCCGCCCGGCCCGTCCAGGTCCTGGGACTCAACGAGGTCCCCGAGGCCGGTGACGAGTTCCGGGTCGTGGACGAGGAACGCTTCGCCCGTGGCGTGGCCGAACGTCGCAGCACGCGCGAACGGCGTGCCGAGTTGGCCAGCCAGGCCCGTCCGGCAACGCTCGAGGAGTTGACTGCCGAGGTCAAGGCCGGCGAGAAGGAAGTCCTCAACGTCCTGATCAAGGCCGACGTGTCGGGTTCCGCCGAGGCGCTGGAGGACGCGCTGGGCAAGATGGACCTCGACGAGGTCGTCGTGCGCGTGGTCGGCAAGGGGGTCGGTGCCATCACCGAGTCCGACGTCCAGTTGGCCGAGGTCTCCGACGGCATCATCATCGGCTTCAACGTCCGTCCGGGCGCCAAGGCGCGTGAGGCCATCGAGCGTTCCGGCGTCGACGTGCGGCTCTACAAGATCATCTACGAGGCGCTCGAGGACATCGAGCGGGCCGTCAAGGGCCTGCTGGGACCCGAGTTCGAGGAGCAGGTGATCGGCGAGGCCGAGGTGCGCGAGATCTTCAAGGTCCCGCGGGCAGGCTTCGTGTTCGGTTCGATGGTCACGCGTGGCGTGGTCAAGCGCGATGCCGGCGTGCGGGTCATCCGCGACGGCGTCGTCGTGGCCGAGGACACGATGTCGTCACTGCGCCGCTTCAAGGACGACGTGCAGGAGGTCCGCGAGGGCTTCGAGTGCGGCATCGGCCTCAACAAGTTCCAGGACGTCAAGGAAGGCGACTACTTCGAGGCCTTCGAGGTCGTCGAGGTCGAGCGCGTCTGACGTACCCGTCTTCACGAGTGGCCGGCCCCGATGGGGCCGGCCACCTGTGGTGTGGGGCGGCATCAGTCCAGCAGGTGCGGGCGCAGCACCTCGGCTGCCCGGTCGACATCTTCGTCGGTCGAGTAGGCGTGGAAGGACAGTCGCGTCCGGCCGGCCCGCGAGGCCGTGGCGATCCCGTGACTGGCCAGCGCGTCGGCGGCGTGGTCGTCGGTTGCCACGGCCACGATGGCGCTGTCGGAAGGCGGGCGGTCCAGTGCGGCCAGGAAGCGGTTCGCGAGCGCCACGTCGTGTTCGTGGATCGAGTCGATCCCGAGCTCGGCGATGCCCCCGAGCGCGACCGCGGTGGCACGGACGTCGAACCATGCCGGCGACACCGTGAAGCGGCGGGCATCCGGTGCCAACTGCAGCGGTTCGCCGTAGCACGACGTCCACGGGCTGTCGCTGGCGTACCACCCTGCCAGGCGCGGGACCAGCCAGTCCACGTCCTCTCGCACCGTCATGAACCCGATCCCACGTGGCGAGCACAACCACTTGTAGGCGGCGCAGGCCGTGACGTCGAAGCGGTCTGCCTCGATCGGCAACCAGCCACCGGCCTGGGTGAGGTCCACGAACGTGCGGGCGCCGGCGTCGTGGGCGGCAGTTGCCAGCGACGCCTGGTCCAGCACGTGGCCGTCGGCCGACTGCACGAGGCTGACGGCGACCAGGTCGATGTCACGGTGGATCGCCTCCACCAGCCCGTCCAGCGGGACGAACTCGACCTCCAGGCGGTCGTCGGCCAGGAACGGGTACAGCACGGAGGTGAAGTCGCCGTGGGCACACAGCACGCGCGCACCGTCGGGCAGGCTCGAGGCGACCAGTCCGGCCGTGATCGAGGCGGCCCCCGGCATGGCGACGCGGTCCGTGGTCGTGCCCACCAGGCCGGCGAACGCCGACCGTGCGCCCCGGACGTCGACGTCGAATCCGACCGTGTCCAGACTGCCGGCCTCCCAGTCGTCGAGACAGGCGCGAAGTGCCGACACCGCGGCGCGGGGCGGAAGCCCCACGGTGGCGGTGTTGCACCATCCCGGCACGCGGGCGAAGGTTGTGGCGACGTCGTCGGAGAACATGGCGGCAACGCTACCCATCGACCGGACGGTCCTCGTGGGGGGGTGGCACACTGGTGACGGCGACTGTCGTCGAGCGTCGCCTGACCACATGGGTGCACACGTTGGCGCGATGCAGGTCGACCTGCACATGCCCGAGGCCGGCTCGCTCAAGGGTCGTCGCGCAATCCTGAACAAGGCGATCGCGGCGCTGCGGCGCGACCTCGACGTGTCGGTGGCCCAGGTGGACGCCACGGACGAGTGGCAGCGGGCATCGCTGGCCGTCGCGGTCGTCGCGAGCTCGCCGGCGGGTGTCGACCGCGTGCTCGACCGGGTCGTCGCGGTCGTCGAACGCGACCCCCGCGTCGTCGTCATCGGCGTGCGCGTCGACCGAGCACCCCTGGAACTGGACGGCGACCCGACGGCCGGACTCCTGGACGTGTCGCGACCTGCGACCGTCCATCCCGAGTACGGACAACTGCCGTCGGCATGGCCGCCGCCCGACTGACCGCCGCGTGGGTGCCGCGCGCCCACCCGTCGCGGACGCATCGGGCATTGGTACCGTCGCCCTGTCGTCCCCCTCCACCTCGAACGGACCGTCCATGGCACGCAATTCACGTCTGTCCCGCGTGGTCAAGGAGGCTGTCGCCGAGATCCTTCGAACCGAGATCTCGGACCCTCGGTTGACGATGGTGACGATCACCGATGCCGACGTCACCTCCGACCAGTCGTATGCCACCGTCTGGTACACGACGTTGGGCGACGACGTCCTGAGCGTCGATCCTCGCCACACCGGCGGTGACCGGCCACGGACCGATGACGAGGTCGCAGCCGCCTTCGACGCTGCCCATGGGCGCATCCAGGGACTGCTTGGAGGTCGACTGACGTCACGGCGGACGCCGGAACTGACCTTCGAGCCTGACCCGGTCGCGGACCAGGCTGCCCGCGTCGAGGCCCTGATCCGCAAGGTTCGCGATGATGGGCCCCGCGACGCGGCTGCGGGCACCGACAGTGCGCATGGCTCCGGCGACGCGACCGGCGGTGACGACGGCGACGGTGGGGCGCCCGGTGACGCCGGGTCATGAGTCGACGGCACGACCCTGACATCGCCGGCGTGGTCGTGGTGGACAAGCCAGCCGGCATGACCTCCCACGACGTCGTGGGCGAGGTCCGTCGTGCCCTGGGAATGCGTCGCGTCGGGCACACGGGCACGCTTGACCCGGCCGCCACGGGGGTGTTGGTGTGCGCCGTGGGGCGGGCCACCCGGCTCGTGCCGGTCCTGCAGGCCGGCCGCAAGACCTATGCCGCCACGGCGGTCTTCGGCGTCGAGACCGACTCGCAGGACGCCGATGGCACCGTCATCGCCGAGGCCGACGCGTCCCACCTCACCGAGCATGCGATCTGCGAGGTCATGACCCGGTTCATCGGACCCCTCGAACAGGTGCCACCGATGGTCTCCGCGGTCAAGGTGGGAGGTCGCCGGCTCCACGAACTGGCTCGCGAGGGCATCGAGGTCGAGCGCGACGCCCGCCACGTCACCATCCACGACCTCGTCATGGAGGACTGGGAGCCGGGTGCGCATCCGCTCGTGTCGTTCCTGGTGACCTGTTCGGCTGGCACCTACATCCGCACGCTGGCCCACGACATCGGGGCCGAACTGGGCGTGGGCGGATCGCTGGTGGCGCTGCGTCGGGTGGCGAACGGTCCCTTCGTGCTCGAGCAGGCCATGACCATGGACGAGGTCCGTGCCGCTGGCCGCGACCACGCGCTCAGGGCGCGCCTGTTGAGCCCGGCAGCCGCCACCGCACACCTGCCCCGCATCCCCGTCGGTGTCGAACTGGCGCTGCGGATGGCGCATGGCCAGCGTGTGCCGCTGGACGAGCTTGCCCACGAACCGCTGTCGGAGGATCCGGTCGCCGTGGTCGATCCCGACGATGCCCTGGTCGGCATCTTCACCCCGGGGCAGGGCGTGCTGCAACCCGACGTCGTGATGGCGCGGCCCGAGGACTATCTCGCCGCTGCCCGGGCGCCCGGGACCAGCGATGCAGCGACGGCTCCTGCGGGCACCTCCGCCAGTCCCACGTCCGGTCGTGGTCTCGAGTCCAGCGATGGCTGAGGCTCGGGTGCAACGAGGCGGAGTCTCGGGCGCCACGCCGTCCGAGGTCGACCATTCCGACGCGGCGTCGTCGAGCCGGGATCCGGCCGACACTGTCGCAGCGACGGTGACGCGCCGCCTCGAGGACGTGGACTCGGTTCCCTCCGTGGTCACGGTTGGGGTGTTCGACGGGGTCCACATCGGCCACCAGATGCTGCTCGGCCAGGTCGGCGACGTGGCCCGCCGTGCCGGTCTGCGTGCCGTTGCGGTCACCTTCGATCGCAACCCGATCGAGGTGGTCCGGCCGGGCCACCAGCCACCGGCACTGCAGACGCTGGACGACAAGATCGCCGCGCTGGCCACCACCTCCGTCGACCTGGTGCACGTGCTGAACTTCGACGTCGAGGCCTCGCGCGAACCTGCACAGGACTTCGTGGCGCGGGTCCTGGCCGGTCCGATCGCGGCCCGCGAAGTCATGATCGGTGCCAACTTCAGATTCGGGCATCGCGCCCTGGGCGACCTCGACCTGCTGGAGGAGTTGGGGCCGCACCACGGCTTCACGGCCCGCGCGATCGACCTGGTCGGCGTCGACGGCCTCGAGGTGTCCTCGACGGCGATTCGCGCGGCCCTGGCCGATGGCGACGTCGCGACTGCGGCCCGCGGCCTGGGCCGACCCCATCGGGTGGGGGGACCGGTCGTGCGTGGCGACGGTCGTGGCGCCACGATCGGGGTGCCGACGGCGAACGTGGCGGTGCCGGACGGGCTCGCCGTCCCTTCCGGCGGCGTCTACGCCACGCGGACCCTGGTCGGCGACGAACTGCACGATTCGGTGACCAACGTCGGCATCCGCCCCACGTTCGGCGGTGACCACGTCACGGTCGAGTCCCACCTCCTGGATGCGGACCTGGACCTGTACGGGCGCACGGTTGCGGTCGACTTCGTCCAGCGTCTCCGGGACGAGCAGCGCTTCGACGGTGTCGATGCGTTGGTCAGCCAGATCCATGCCGACATCGCCCACGCGCGTGACGTGTTGGGCTGACGCGTGGCCCGGGTGGCCAGGCTCGGCCCCCGTGGCGTCGTGGGTCAACGGTCAACGATCCTCGTCGGCTGGTTCGTCCGGCAGCGCCCAGTCGCCCGCGTCCAGGGAGGTCAGCACGGCGCGGGCCTCCTCGGCCTGGGTGGACGCGACGACCAGTCGCAGCGCCGCCGTGGAGGGAGCGAGGTGCGGATGCATGCCTCCGGCATCGTCGGTCGCGATGCGGACCTGGATGCCCGATGCCTCGAGCGCCCCACGGCGCAGCTCTGCCTCCATGCGGTTGCGGGGATGATCGATGACGACCGGGTGGATGTCGCCGCCCCCCAGGCCGTCGCGCAG
>DATFMD010000101.1:0-5804 GCA_035267125.1 Nitriliruptoraceae bacterium
CGAACACCACGTCGTGGTCCCCCTTGTCGTGGTGGAGGAACTGGACCGCAAGAAGGCGATGGTCGACGACATCGGCCGCAATGCCAGGCTCGCCCTGCGCGGCATCGAGGAACTCCGCGCCCGCCACGGTGGACTGGCCGAGGCCGTCGTGCTGCCACATGGGGGAACGTTTCGCATCGAGTCCAACCATGTCGACGAACCCCTGCCGCCCTACCTCGACGCCCACAAGGCCGACCATCGCATCCTCGCGGTTGCCAAGGGACTGGGGGGCGTGCTGGTCACCAAGGACGCTGCCCTGCGCATCAAGGCGTCGCAACTGGGCGTCGAGGCACAGGACTACCGCGGCGACACCGCGCGGGTCGACGAGCACTGGGACGGCGTCGCCGAACTCGACGTGGCGGTCGAGTCCATCGACCTCCTGCATCGCGACGGCAAGATGACCTTGTCTCCCGACCACGCGGGTCTGGTGCGCAACGAGTGCCTGGTCCTGCGGGCCGGCCAGTCGTCGGCACTGGGTCGGGTGATCGACATCGACGACGAGGGTGCCGCCACCGTGCATCGAGTCCTCGGCCAGCGTCGTGCCTTCGGGATGACGCCACGAGACGTGCGCCAGACGTTCGCCATCGACATGCTGCTGGATCCCGACGTGCCGTGCGTGTCGCTGATGGGCATGGCCGGCACCGGCAAGACCTTCCTGGCCCTTGCCGCAGGCCTCGAGCAGGTCATCCAGGCCACCGCCTACCGACGGCTGTCGGTCTACCGTCCGCTGGTCGCCGTGGGACGCCAGGACATCGGCTACCTGCCGGGCGACCTCGACGAGAAGTTGGCACCGTGGATGGCCGCCGTGCACGACAACCTGTACGCGCTGCTGCGACGCGACGACGGACGCTCCAACCGTGACCATCGCCAGGTGCAGTCCACGATCGAGTCCCTGGTCGACCGCGGCCAGTTGGAGATGGCCGCGATCACCTACCTGCGCGGCCGCTCCATCACCGACGAGTTCGTGATCGTGGACGAGGCGCAGAACATCGAGCTGTCCGCGCTCAAGGTCGTGCTCACACGCATGGCGGCAGGGTCCAAGTTGGTGTTCTGCGGGGACCTCGGCCAGGTCGACAACCCCTACATCTCGCCCTACGGCGGGATGGCCGCCCTGATCGAGAAGTTCAAGGGCTCGTCGCTGTTCGGCCACGTGACCCTCCAGAAGGGCGTGCGGTCACCGTTGGCCGAGCAGGCTGCGACGCTGTTCTAGTCCCGCCGCAGACCATGCGTCCGGTGCCCCCGGGGGGCAGGAGTTGCACGGCTACGATCGTGGGCCGTCGCCCCACCGCGGAGCCCCGCCGATGCCCACCACCATGTCCACCCTGTTCCTGCGCACCCTGCGCGAGGATCCCGCGGATGCCGAGGTGCCGTCCCACCGCCTGTTGGTGCGGGCAGGCTACGTGCGGCGGGTCGCCCCCGGCATCTTCACGTGGTTGCCGCTGGGCTGGCGGGTCTATCGCAACGTCGAGCGGATCGTGCGCGAGGAGATGGACGCCGCCGGGTTCCAGGAACTGCACTTTCCCGCCCTGTTGCCCCGTGAGCCCTACGAGGCGTCGAACCGTTGGACCGAGTACGGCGACAACCTGTTCCGCCTGAGCGACCGGCGCGACAACGACATGCTGCTGGGCCCGACCCACGAAGAGTTGTTCACGCTCCAGGTCAAGGACATCACCGAGTCCTACCGCGACCTGCCCCTGGTCATCTACCAGATCCAGACGAAGTATCGCGACGAGGCCCGGCCACGCGCGGGCATCCTCCGCGGTCGGGAGTTCTCGATGAAGGACTCCTACAGCTTCGACCTCGACGACGCCGGACTCGATGCGTCCTACGAACGGCATCGCGACGCCTACGAGGCCACCTTCGATCGTCTGGAACTGGACTTCGTGACGGTGTCCGCCATGTCCGGCGCCATGGGCGGTTCGGCGTCCGAGGAGTTCCTGGCGCCCTGCGAGTCCGGCGAGGACACGTTCGTCGCGTGCACGACGTGTGACTACGCCGCCAACGCCGAGGCGGTCCGATTCCCGATCGCCGAGTCCGTCGACACCGCCGACACGCCAGCCGCCCATGTCGAGGACACCCCGGACACGCCGACCATCCAGACGCTGGTCGACGTGTCCAACGGCCGTGACGACCTGCGCCGCGCCGATCGCGACTGGACCGCGGCCGACACGCTCAAGAACGTCGTCGTGATGCTCACCCACCCCGACGGCACCCGCGAGCCCCTCGCGATCGGGGTGCCCGGTGACCGCGACGTCGACCTCAAGCGTCTCCAGGCGGCGTCCGAACCCGCCGAGGTGGGGGCGTTCGAGCCCGCAGACTTCGCTGCGCATCCCCAGTTGGACAAGGGCTACATCGGTCCGGGAACGCGACCCGACGGGAGTCCCGGCCCCCTGGGCGGTGACGGCATCACCTACCTGCTCGACCCCCGCGTCGCCGAGGGGTCCCGATGGATCACCGGTGCCAACCGCCCCGGCAACCACGTCTACGACCTGGTCGCCGGACGCGACTTCCCGATCGAGGGTCGCATCGACGTGGCCGACATCCGCGAGGGCGACCCCTGCCCCGCCTGTGACGGCACGCTGACGCTGGCCCGAGGAATCGAGATCGGCCACATCTTCAAACTCGGCCGGCGCTACGCCGAGGCACTCGACCTGACCGTGCAGGACGACAACGGTCGCAACGTGACGGTGACGATGGGGTCCTACGGCATCGGCGTCTCCCGCGCCGTCGCGGCCATCATCGAGCAGTCCCACGACGACAACGGCTTGATCTGGCCACGCTCGGTGGCGCCCTTCGACGTGCACCTGCTCACCGCGGCCCAGTCCGACGAGCATCGCGCCGCTGCGGACAGCCTCATCGACGACTTCGAGGACGCCGGACTGTCCGTGATCTACGACGATCGCGATGCCCGTGCCGGCGTCAAGTTCAACGATGCCGACCTGCTCGGGATGCCGACGATCGTCGTGCTGGGCCGTGGCCTCAAGGACGGCATGGTCGAGGTGAAGGACCGTGCGTCGGGCGAGCGGGCAGACGTGGCCCTGGCCGAGGTCGTCGACCACGTGCGCACGGCCGGTGCCTGACAATCCCGGTGCCGTGGACCCCGTCCGTGGCCTGGATCATGGGCAGGGACGCAACCATTGGATCCCGAGCAGCGTCTGACCGCGTGTCAGCCACCTCGCCAGTTGGAGGCGCCATGCGTCGCACCACCCTGATCGCCGTCACCGCAGCCGTCGCCCTGGTGGTGTCGGGTTGTACGTCCACAGCATCCGACGACGCGACTCCTGACGCCGCGATGTCGGCAGATGCCGGCTTCCCGCTCGCCACGGCCCCGCCCGCGACGTCGGCAGGCGAGGCGGTGGTTGATGATCCCGTCGCCGCCCAGTTCGTCGGGTTGTCGGCTGCCAGTTCGTGTGACGCCTTGCTCGACCACTACGTGGACAACGCCGTCGAACTCGTCACCCCGTGGGGCCTGGGCAACGGTGGGGGTGTCATCATGATGGAGGGCGAGGTCCTCGAGAGCGCCGAGGCCGGCGGGGATGACTCGGCCGTGGCGATGGACAGCGCAGCCGAAGCCAGTGCGCCGGGCGGAGGCGGCGACGAGTTCTCGACGACCAACGTGCAGGAACAGGGTGTCGACGAGCCCGACACGGTCAAGACCGACGGGGCCCGCCTGGTGACGATCACCGAGGGCCGGGTCGACGTCGTCGACGTGGCATCGGCCGAAGTCGTCGGCAGCCTGCGCCTGGACGAGGAGTACTGGTCGGGTGAACTCCTGATGGCCGGTGACGACCTGCTGGTCATGTCCACGACCGGCCAGGGATGGGGCGGCCCCATGCCGGTCGACAACCTGGTTCCGGCGTTCCCCGTGCAACGCACGATCATCACGCGCATCGACCTCGCTGACCCCAGCGACCTGCAGGTGGTGGGCTCTGCGACGCTGGAAGGTGCCTACCGGTCGGCTCGGATGGTCGACGGCACCGTGCGACTGGTGATCGAGTCCGAGCCGACCGGCCTGGTGCTCACGACGCCCACCGACAGTGGCCTGTCGGCCGAACAGGAGGCCCTGGAAGAGAACCGGCGACTGCTGCGCGAATCGGACCTGGACGACTGGATGCCGCACTATCGCGTCACCGGCCCGGACGGCGTCGACGGTGACGTGACGCCGTTGCTGCCGTGCGACCAGGTGGCGCTGCCAACCGAGTTCTCGGGGTTCGAGACCCTGTCGGTCGTCACGCTCGAGATCGGCGACGACGGCATGCACCCGACCTCGGTGGCCGGGATCGTGGCCAGTGGCGAGACCGTGTACGCATCGAGTGATCGGCTGATCGTGGGCACGTCGCCGTGGGGCCAGTGGTTCATCCCGTTCGCTGCCGAGGACGACAGCCGTGGCCGCGACGACATCACCACCCAGTTGCACAGTTTCGACATCACCGACCCGACCGCGACCACCTACGTCGGATCGGGCGAGGTGGCCGGCACGATGGTCAACCAGTTCGCGCTGTCGGAGCGTGACGGGGTCGTGCGCGTGGCCACGACGACGAACCCCGGTTGGTGGGGCGGCGGCGACGAGGCGTCGCAGTCGTCACTGGTCGTGCTGGCCGAACAGGGTGGCGAGTTGGTGGAGACCGGCCGCGTCGACGGCCTGGGTGTCACCGAGCAGATCCACAGCGTGCGCTACCTGTCCGACGACCTCGCCGCGATCGTCACCTTCCGCCAGACCGACCCGCTGTACCTGGTGGACACGTCCGATCCGACCGCACCGACCGTGGCAGGAGAACTCAAGATCCCGGGTGTGTCCACCTACCTGCACCCCATCGGGGACGGCTGGCTGCTCGGAGTCGGCCAGGACGCGACCGACGAGGGCCGCATGACCGGGCTGCAGTTGTCGCTGTTCGACGTGTCCGACCCGAGCGATCCGCGCCGCGTCGACAACCTCACCTGGAAGGGCGGGTACTCGCCTGCCGAACACGACCACCACGCCTTCCTCCACTGGCCCGCAACCGGCCAGGTCGTGCTGCCCATCGAGATCCACGACGAGTTCATCGAGGAGTTCGAGGGGGAGGAACCCGGTGACCAGGACATCGCGCCGCGTGAGTCCAAGCCCTTCAGTGGCGCCGTGGTGGTCGAGGTCGAACCCGGTCGCCTGGCCGAACAGGGCATGGTCACCCAGGATGGCTCCGACGGTGTGGGGTGGGACGTCGACCGCAGCATCCAACGCTCGTTGGTGATCGGTGACGACCTGTGGACGCTGGGGTGGAACTCGCTGGCCCGCCACGACCTCGCGACCCTCGACCACGAGACGGAACTGTCGCTGTCCTGACCGTCGAACGACGGCCTGCGTGGGAGAGACGACCTGATAGCCACGCCGTGTGCGCGTGGGGGACGGGATTTCGTCGGAAGTTCGCACACTGGAGGAAGGGTCGTGGGGTGGCGGGGCGGTGTGCGCGTGGGGGACGGGATGTCGTCGTGGGTGCGCACGCTGAGGGATGGCTCAGTCGGCCGGTGCGAACCGGATGATCACCTGGTCGTAGCCAAGCGAGGTCAGCAGTTCCTCCATGGCCAACTGGCTGCTCTCGCGGGCCCGTTCCCTGATCCCGTCCTGGATCGCGGCTTCGACCATCAGGTCCTCCGCCGCAAGACGGGCCTCGCGCTCGAGGTCCATGTCACCGCTCGTGAACAGGCCCGTGTCACGGTCGTAGACGCGGGTCTGTTCGTTGTCCATCTCGTCGGCCGTGATCGTGGGACTCGGCAGTGTTAGGGTGATC
>DATFMD010000102.1:0-4220 GCA_035267125.1 Nitriliruptoraceae bacterium
GGGCCTGGACACGGATCGCCGTCGTGGACTGCTCGAACTCGCCCGGCGCAACGATCTGTTCGCGGTGGTCGTGGTGGTCGACACGCCCGCCGCCGAGTGTCGACGCCGCAATGCCGGCCGAGACCGTCCCGTGCCGGCGCAGGCCCTTCGATCCCAGGTCCGGCGGGTCGGCCAGGTCCAGCAGGTCGTGGCCGACGAAGGGTGGGACCTGGTGCTGCCGGTGGACGGGACCGCCTCCGTCGAGGCAGGGCCTGCGACGACGACGGCCCCGGTCGAGGTGGGCCAGCGGGGCGCCATGGCTGCGGCGACGACCGCGAGCCCGGCGGTGCGATCTGCCGCCGCCGGGACGACGCGATCTGCCGCCGCCGGGTCACCCCCTGCGATGTCCGGGCTGCGGGGCGTCGTGCTGCAGGTGTCGCGGTTCCCGTGGGGTGACGACCCCGGTGCGTGGCTCGGCGACATCGCGCAGGCAGCCGAGGACGTCGGCTTCGCCGGCATCGCCCTGATGGACCACCTCATCCAGGTGCCGCAGGTGGGACGCGCCTGGGATCCGATGCCCGATCCGTTGGTGACGCTGGGGGCGCTGGCGAGAAGCACGACCCGCCTGATGCTTGGCACGCTCGTGTCGCCGGTGACCCTGCGCCCTCCCGGAGTGCTGGCCAAGTCCATGGCGACGCTGGACGTGCTGTCGGACGGCCGTGCCTTCTGCGGCGTCGGCGCGGGCTGGTTCGGGCGCGAGCATGCCGGTTTCGACATCGGCTTTCCGCCCATCGGCGACCGCCAGGCTGCGCTCGAACGTGGCATCGAGGTGATGCGCGCGCTCTGGGCGCCCGGCACGAAGCCCTACACGGGTGAGACCGTCGACCTGCCCGAGACGACGTCCTACCCGCGGCCTGTTGCCGACATCCCGATCGTGGTGGGCGGGGCTGGGGATCGCACCCTGGCGATCGCGGCACGATGGGGCGATGCCTGCAACATCCGGACCGATCGACTCGACGATGCCCTGCCCGTGCTGGCCGGGCACTGTGCGGCCGTCGGGCGCGAGGTCGGCACCGACGTGGCCGTCACGGTCCTGGACCTGCCGGTGGTCGGCACCGATCGTGAGGATGTCGCGACGCGGGTCGAACGCCTGCGTGGTCGCACCGACGCTGCGCGGTTTCGTGCCACTCGCGCGGTGGGAACCGTCGACCACCACGTCGCTCGCTACGCCGAGTTGGCCACGCAGGGCGTCACCACGGTCTTCCTGGCCGCGCCCGACCTCGACGGCCCCGACGACGTCGAGCGACTCGCCGGGCTGGCCCGGGTCGACCTCGCCTGACCAGTCGCGAGGTCAGTCGCCCAGGCCCATGCCCAACTGGCGCGCGGTCGTGATCCAGGGGTGGTCCAGCGGCACGACCCGGCGGTTGCCGGCCACCTCGTCCAGCGGCACGCGGACGGCGGTGCGGTCGCGATCGGCGATCATGATGCGGGTGTCGCCCTCGGCAGCGGCCTGGGTGGCCTCGACTCCCAGGCGGGTGGCGAGCAGGCGGTCCTTGGGCGACGGAGTCCCGCCGCGTTGCACATGGCCGAGGATGGTGACACGGGCCTCGATTCCGGTGCGTTCCTCCAGTTCCTCGGCCAGGCGGGCGGTGTGGTCGGCCTGGCCACGTTCGAACTCGGCCTTGGCGTCCCGGGCCGCCTGCTTCTCCTCGGACCCCTTCGCGTCCGCCTTCTGTGCCGCGATCTCGTCGCGCCGCTCGCCATCCTTCTTCGACAGGGCCCCTTCCGACACCGCGATGATGGAGAAGCGACTGCCCGCAGCCTTGCGTCGCATCAAGGAGTTGGCAACGGCATCCATGTCGTAGGGGATCTCGGGCAGGAGCACGACATCGGCGCCGCCGGCGATTCCGGAGGCCAGCGCCAGCCAGCCGGTGTTGTGGCCCATGATCTCGACCACCATCAGCCGGTGGTGGCTGTGGGCGGTGGAGTGGAGTCGGTCGATGGCCTCGGTGGCGATGTTCAGGGCGGTGTCGAATCCGAAGGTCCGTTCGGTGCCCCAGACGTCGTTGTCGATCGTCTTGGGCAGCGTGATGACGTCCATGCCGGCCTTTGCCAGGCGCAGCGCGTTCTTCTGGGTGCCGCCACCGCCCAGGCACACCAGCACGTCGATGCCGAGGCTGTGGGCGTTCTCGACCATGACGGACCGCATGTCCATGATGTCGCCGCCCAGGGCCATCTTGTGGACCTTGTTGCGGCTGGTGCCCAGGATGGTGCCGCCGGTGGTCAGGATTCCTGACATCGAGGCCGAGTCAAGTCGGATGTGGCGTTTCTCGAGCAGGCCGCGGAAGCCGTCGAGGAAGCCCACGACCTTCATGTCGTGGGCACGGACTGCAGACTTGCCGATCGCGCGAATCGCCGCGTTGAGGCCGGGCGCGTCACCGCCGGCCGTCAGGATGCCGATGCTGCGTGCCATGGTGGTCTCCTCGGTGTCGCTCACCTCGACCCTACGTCGCTGGCCCGGCCCGATGTGTCCGTTCGGCGCGTTGGTCGTGTCGCACGACGCCGGGCCGTGCTGGCATCCTCGGCATCCCGGACTCCACACGAAGGGTGGTGCGCATGACCCTGCTGCAGTGGCTCACCGCCCTGATGCCGGTCTTGTCGGCGGCTGTCCTGCTGGTCGGGCTGCGCATGCCGGCGTCGCGCGCGATGCCGCTGGCCCTGGTCGTCACCGCCGTGCTCACCCGGGTCGTGTGGCTGGTGCCCAACGAGCAGATCGCCGCAGCCATCGTCGAGGGGCTGGTGATCGGCGGCGGCGTCCTGTTCATCGTCGCCGGGGCGCTGGCGCTGCTGGAGGTGATGCGTGCCAGCGGCGGCCTCGACGCCATCCGGCTGGAGTTCCAGCGGGTGTCGCTGGACTCCCGTGTCCAGATGCTGCTGATCGCGTGGCTGTTCGTGTCGTTCATGGAGGGAGCGGCAGGGTTCGGCACGCCGGCACCGGTGGCTGCACCACTCCTCATTGCACTGGGGTTCCCCGCCCTGGGGGCGGCTGCGCTGGCACTGATCGGCGACAGCAGCGCCGTGACCTTCGGGGCGGTCGGGACCCCGATGATCGTGGGGATGGGGCAGGGACTGGACCTCCCGCCGACCGCGGCGTCGACCCAGGACACGCTGGTGGACGTGGCGCTGACGGCAGCCGGCATCGACATCGCCGTCGGTCTGGTGATCACGATCAGCATGCTGGTGCTGTTGACGCGCGTGTTCAGCAGCGCCGGTGGTCGCGGCGCCGCCCGGGAGGCCCTGCCGTTGGCCGTCTTCGCTGCCCTGGCGTACTCGGTGCCCGCGTTCCTGTGGACGGTGCTGTTGGGTGCCGTCGAGTTCGGGGCGATCCTGGGGGGCATCACCGGGATGGTGTTGCTCGTCGCCGCGGTGAGGAAGGGGTTCCTGGTGCCGTCGCGGACGTGGTCGGTCACCGAGGGATTTCTCGACGTCGAGGTCGACAGCGGCGTGAACGTGGAACGCGAGATGCCCGTGTGGAAGGTCTGGGCTCCCTACCTGCTGCTGGTCGTGCTGCTGATGCTCAGCCGTCTGGTGGGCCCGGTGAAGTCGTGGCTCCAGTCGATCAGCCTGGACACCGGCGACATCCTCGGCACCGGGATCAGCGCGTCGTGGCAGCCGCTGTACTCACCGGGCGCGATCTTCTTCGTGGTCGCTGCGGCGACGGTCGTGATCCATCGGTTGCCGCGGTCCAGGGTGCGGGCGGCGTCGCGCAGCATGGCTGCGGCCCTGCTCGTGACCGGCATCACGCTGGCCACGTCGGTGCCGCTGGTGCGCGTGTTCCTGAACTCGGGCGTCAACGCCGCCGGGTTGCTGGCGATGCCCGTGGAGTTGGCGACGGCCGGGGCGACGTTCCTGGGGGCCCTGTGGCCGCTGTTCGCGCCGGTCGTGGGTGCGCTGGGATCGTTCGTCTCCGGCAGCGCCACCTTCAGCCACCTGATGTTTGCCCAGTTGCAGGCCGACGTCGCCGCCGGCATCGGCGCCGACCAGGCCGCGGTGCTGGCCCAGCAGGTGGGAGGGGCCAACGCCGGCAACATGGTCTGCGTCGCCAACGTCGTCGCGGTTGCGGGCGTGACCGGTCAACTGGGCAAGGAGGGGCTGGTGATCTCGCGGACGGTCGTGCCGATGCTGGCCTACATCACCGGGTTCGCCGTCGTCGGTTTCGTCCTGGTCCGCGTCTTCTGAGC
>DATFMD010000103.1:0-2496 GCA_035267125.1 Nitriliruptoraceae bacterium
ATCCGCCGCCCACGACACCAATCCGTCGCCCAGGGTCGCCAGCTATTCCTACGAGCTGAACCCGGTCCAGGCCGACACGGTGCCCAACAGCCAGGCCACGGGCTCGACCCGTGTCAAGGCGCTGCCCAACGGCAAGGTCCAGGTCCAGGTCGAGGCATCCGGCCTCATGCCCAACGTCCCGCACGCCATGCACCTGCACGGTTTCTCCGACATGGCCGACAACGCCTGCCCGACCGGTGCCACCGCCGACGCCAACGGCGACGGGTTCGTCGACACCCTCGAGGGCGTCCCCTTCTACGGCGGCATCCAGGCCTCACTGACCACGTCCGGTGACACGACCGCAACGTCGGCGCTGGCGCTGGACCGCTTCGCCGTGGCAGACGCCGAGGGCAACCTGTCCTACGAGCGCACCTTCCGCAACGACAGTGCGCTGGCCAACGCCGGCACCGTCCAGGTGGTCGTGCACGGCATCGACATCAACGGCAACGGGGTCTACGACTTCGAGGCCGGTCCCAGTTCGCTGACCGACGCCTTCCCGCTCGAGGGAACCATCCCCGTGCTGTGTGGCGGCATCGCCAACTGACCCATCCACGAATTCCGTTTCCGAGTGGCGGGCCCATCCCGCCACCCGGGCACGGAACCGGTGCGGTTCTCCTCCCCGGCAGAATCGCGCCAGCCGATGCACCGGACCTCCCCAGGGTCGGGTGCATCGGCACGTGTGCGAGGGATGGGTGTGGGGGATGTGTGGGGGATGTGTCGCCCGGTTGGGTTGCCTACCCTGCGCCGCTGTCGCGGCGACGGTCGTCGGGCACTCGGAAGGCACCCAGCCCATGTCCGTCACCGTGCGTGTCCCGGCAACCAGCGCGAACCTGGGCGCCGGGTACGACTGCCTTGGCATCGCCCTCGCTCGGCATGTTCGCGTCACGGCGATTCCCGGCTCTCCGACTGGCGGCATTCGCGTGCGCACCACCGGGCACGGCGCGCGTCGCGTCGCGACCGGCGACGACAACCTCGTGTGGTCCGCCCTCCTCGAGTTCTGCCAGCACCACGAGGTCGCGGCACCCGACGTGACCCTGCAGGTCCACAACGACATCCCGCTGGCACGTGGCCTGGGGTCGTCGTCGTCGGCGATCGTGGCCGGCCTGATGGTGGCCCGCGCGCTCACGGATGTCGAGGTGGGCACGGCGCAGTTGGTCGAACTGGCCACGCGGATGGAGGGGCACCCCGACAACGTCGCCCCGGCATTGATGGGTGGCTTCGTGGCGGGCGGCGTCGGCACCGACGGCACCACGGTCGTACGGCACGCCCAGCCGACACCGGCACTGCAGCCGGTCGTCGCGATCCCGGCTGTCGAGCAGCTCACGTCTGCGGCCAGGGCCATGGTCCCCGACCGCGTCGACCGGGCCGACGTCATCACCCAGGTCGGCCGCGGCGCCCACGTGACGGGTGCGGTGGTCGGTGCATGGCCGCTGGACGTGCGCCTGTCGGGCGACGTCATGCACGAGCCGGCACGCCTGCCCCACATGGAGGTGACGGCGGCGGTCCTTGCGGCGTGGCGAGATGCCGGCGTGTTCAGTTGGTTGTCGGGGGCAGGACCTACGGCCGCAGCACTGGTTGACGCCAACCCGGCTGCGACCGCCCACGCGGTGGACGTCGCCACGCGGACGCTGGCCGACTTCGCCGTCGCACTAGCGGGCGACGACGGCGCGCACGAGGTCGTGGCGCTGGACTGGGACCTGGGCGGCGCAGTGGTCGAGTCGACATGACGGCAGGTGGCTGCCGCAGGTGACGGTGGCGGCGGCACCGAGGAATGAGTACAGTGTCGTCATCAGCCGCACCGATCGGTCGCGGATCCTGACGCAAACCCCGCAGTTCCGGTGCCGCAGTTTCGGTGTCATGTCCCGGTGACGTGTCCCGATCTCGGAGCCGTCGGCGAGTTGCATGCGCCCATGACAGCGGAGCGTCACGAACCTCCACGACCGAGTTCGATGTCCGGGGCTGTGCCAACACTGTGCACGTTGGCACGGATGTGGACCACTCGACTCGACTCCCGGCAATCACCACCCGCCGGGCGGGAACCGATCGAGCGCGGCCGGCATGGACGGCCAGCCCCATCGCCTGCAACCGGGGACGTTCGCGCACCGGCATCACCGGGTGCGACACGACGGGCAGCCAGCAGCGCACCCACCCGTGACGGGAGGGCCCGCTCCACCTTGACCTTCCAGCTCCGACCGACGACCACGTCGCACAGGTCTGCCTCGCCACCGCGGGACACCACCTCCACGGGCTGATCATTTCACCGTGACTCGACACCTCCAGGTTGGAGGAGCGAGTCGAACCAGGTCGCACAGCGACCGCGGCGTCCTCGTGACGTCGCCGACAAAGGAACCACACATGGATCGCTCGACGCTCGAGAAGAAGCAGCTCGTCGAACTCCGCGAGATTGCCTCGACTCTTGAGCTCAGTGGCTACAAGCGCATGCGCAAGGCCGACCTC
>DATFMD010000104.1:0-3278 GCA_035267125.1 Nitriliruptoraceae bacterium
CATCGCCGCGGTCGTCATCCCGGATGCCGACCTGAAGGTGTGGCTCACGGCCGACGAGGACGAACGCATCCGCCGTCGAGCCGATCAACTGGGCCTGGAACCCGACGACCCCGTCGTCGTCGACGAGGTCACCACGCGCGACGAGCGCGACGCGACCCGTGCGGTCACCCCGATGGAACCGGCCGAAGGCGCCTGGCACCTCGACACCACCGGAATGGCGATCGACGACGTGGTCGACCTGATCGCCGCCCAGGTGCAAACCGAGGCGGCCGCGACCGTGCGGACGTGGCGACGACTGCCGCGGGTGGCCATCGTGGGCCGACCCAACGTCGGCAAGTCGACCCTGGTCAACCGGATCCTGGGGCGGCGGGTCGCGATCGTCGAGGAGAAGCCCGGCGTGACGCGCGATCGCACCGAACACCTCGCCAACTGGCTCGGACGCGACTTCGTGCTGGTCGACACCGGCGGCTGGGAACACGGTGCCGAAGGCATGAACGCGCGCATCGTGGCGTCGGCGGAGGCCGCACTGGCCAGCGCCGACCTCGTCCTGTTCGTCACCGACGTGACCATGGGCGTGCTGGAGGACGACGAACGCTATTCCCGGCTGCTGCGCCGCAGCGGCGTGCCGACGTTGCTGGTCGGCAACAAGGCCGATGCGGATCGCCACGAACTGGGACTGGGGGAGTTGTGGGCACTGGGCCTGGGAGAACCCCACCCGGTGTCGGCGCGCCACGGTCGTGGTGTCGGCGACCTGCTGGACCTGGTCCTGGAGGAACTGGGCACCATCGGTGTGGCCGCGGCCGACCTCCCCGACATCCCCAAGGTCGCGTTGGTCGGCAAGCCCAACGTCGGCAAGTCGTCGCTGTTCAACCGCCTGCTGGGCGAGGAACGCTCGATCGTCGACGCCGTCGCCCACACCACCCGTGACGCCGTGGACACGATGGTGGAACTGGACGGCCGGGCCTGGCGGTTCATCGACACCGCCGGGATGCGCCGGCGCTATCGCCACGGCGAGGACACCGAGCTGTACTCGGTCGACCGCACCCGCGCGGCGATCGCGGCCGCCGACCTGGTGCTGTTCATGCTGGACGCGTCCGAACCGCTGGGGGAGCAGGACCAGCGGCTGGCGTCGTTGCTGCAGGACCACCGTCGCGGGCTGGTGCTGGTCATCAACAAGTGGGACCAGTTGGACGAGGACCGCCGCCACGACCTCGAACGGGAACTGGACCGGCTGTTGTCGTTCGCGTCGTGGGCACCGCGCATCAACATCTCGGCGCTGACCGGACGCGGCGTGCAGCGGGTCGTGCCGACGCTGGAACGGGTGTGGGAGCAGTATCGCCGTCGCATCGGCACGTCCGAACTCAACCACCTGCTGCGCGAGGTCACCGACGCGACCCCACCGCCGTTGCAGTCGGGCAAGGTGGTGCGCATCCGCTACCTCACCCAGCCCGAGACCGCGCCGCCGACGTTCGTGGTGTTCGCCAACCGGATGATCCCGGCCGCCTACCGCCGCTTCCTGGAACGCAAACTGCGCGAACGCTACGGCTTCGAGGGCGTGCCGGTGCAACTCGAGCCCCGCCTGCCGCGTCCCCGCAACTGAGGGCAGGATCGACGCCCGTCCAGCCGGGGCGCGAGTGGTCGGGCACTGGGCAGGTCTGGTAGCGTCGGCGGTCGCAACAAACGGGCTGTGGCGCAGTCAGGTAGCGCACTCGTCTGGGGGACGAGGGGTCGCCGGTTCAAGTCCGGCCAGCCCGACCACCGACCATCCACCCATGCCGGCTTCGTGCCGGTGGCGGTGGCCGAAAGGACCGTCGTGCGGATCTTCGACGCCGGCGGTGGGGACACGCCCAACGAGGTGCACAACCGCATCCTGACGGTCCCCAACGTCCTGTCGCTGCTGCGACTGCTGATCCTGCCGTGGCTGTACCTGCTGATCGTGGACGGGCAGTACCTCACCGGGCTGGTCGTGGCGGGCGTGTTCGCCTCCACCGACTGGCTCGACGGCTGGGTTGCTCGTCGGTTCGACCAGGTGACCAGGTTCGGCAAGATGCTGGACCCGGCATCGGACCGGCTGTTCATCATCACCATGCTGGTGGCGATGGTCGTGGCCGGCCTGGTGCCGTGGTGGCTGGCGGCGGCGCTGGTCGCGCGCGACGTGCTCCTGCTCGTGGGCAGCCTGTTCGTCCTGGAATCCGGGGCCACGCCGCCGCCGGTGACCTACCTGGGCAAGTTCACCACCTTCCTGCTGATGTCGTCGTTCCCGGTGCTGCTGTTTGCCGGCCACCTCGCCCAGCAGGACTCGTCGTTCGCGGAACCCCTGCGCATCATCGGGTTGGTGGGCGCGTGCGTGGCCGCCGTCCTGTACTGGTGGTTGGCCGTGGGGTACGGGCGCGCCATGCTCGCCGCTCGTCGCGCTGCCGCCTGACCACCCCGTCGGAATCCTGTGGTGCGGTCGCTGCGGCTGCGGCTATGGTCGACGACACGCCCCGCCACACCCCACGACACCGCCAGTCACGCAAGACAGCGACGCACCGTGACGCACCGAGTCGTCGTGTGACCACGCCCCACCACAAAGGACCATCGACGTGAGTGACGCCGCCCAATCGGTGCCCCAGGACCGCTTCTACACCGCCGACCACGAATGGGTGCGCGCCGACGGCGACCACGTCGTCGTCGGCATCACCGACTTCGCCCAGGACCAGTTGGGTGACGTGGTGTACGTGGACCTGCCCCCGGTCGGTTCCAGCATCCAGGCGGGCGCACCGTTCGGTGAGGTCGAGTCGACCAAGTCCGTGTCGGACCTGTTCGCGCCGATGGACGGCACCATCCACGCCCGCAACGACGGCCTGGACGACGCCCCCGAACTGGTCAACGAGGACTGCTACGGCGAGGGGTGGTTGGTCAAGGTGTCAGTGGAGGGCGAGTTCGATCCCGACAGTGTCGACGGACTGATGGACGCTGCCGCCTACCAGGCCCACGTCGAGGCCTGAGCCGGCATGGCAGATCAACCCGAGCCGGTAGTTGAGTCCAGCCTCGCCAGTGACGAAGGTTCGCTGCGAGTGTGGCCTGCCTATCTCACAGCGGTCTCGTTCTCGTGCGTTCCCTACGTACAGTTGATCGCATCGAACCTCGATGGCCCGTTGGAGTGGGACGTCGTCGCCGCCTGGTGGCTGGTGACTGTCGCGCTGTCCGTGGGGATCGTCGGTGGCTTCAACTATTGGTCAGGGACGATGGCTGCGCGTCGGGCGGCCGCGTTCCTCGCTCCGATCACGTTGCTC
>DATFMD010000105.1:0-11713 GCA_035267125.1 Nitriliruptoraceae bacterium
GCAACCGATCCGGGCACCTGCTCGACGCTGGGGATCGTGCACGCGACCGAACCGTCCGGCGCCGTCGTCGCGGTGCACGCCTGGGCGGTGGCGCCACCCCCGATCGACAGTTCGACGTCTCGGCCCGCCACCGGGTCGCCCAGGCCCGCGGCACCCGGTGCCTCCTCCAGCGTCGCGCGCAGGGTCACCGGATCGTGATAGGTCGTGGTCGCCGGCACGTCCACGTCGACGATCGTTGCCCGCCTGGTCACGGTGAACAAGTCGACATCGCTGGACGGCAGGTAGTCCCTCGTGCCGGCGAAGGTCGCACGCACGGCAGCGGATCCGGGCACCTGCTCGACGCTCGAAATGACGCACGAAGCCGTCCCGTCGGAGATCGTCGTGGCCGTGCAGGCCTGGGCGGTGCCGCCATCGCCGATCGACAGTTCGACCTGCTCACCCGCAATGCCGTCGGGTGAGGCGTCGTCGGGATGGGGTGCCTCCGAAAGCGTCGCTCGCAGCGTCACCCGGTCGTGGTAGGCCGTGTCGACCGGCACCTCCACGTCCAGTTCGGTGGCCCGCTTGACGACGGTCACCTCGACCGAGTCCTCGACGGGTGCGAAGAAGCCGTCGTCCTTGCCGTCCCAGGATGCCGTCAGGGTGTACGAACCGGGCAACATCGTCAGCGTGTCCAGGTCGCAGTCGGCCGATCCGACGCCGTCGTCCACCTCGCTGCGAGGGATGATGTCCCAGCAGTCAGCATCGTCAAGTTCGAAGTCGACCTCGATCGACGGGCCCGCCGCGGCGTCGTGCCAACTCCACTCTGCCGTCACCTCGGGCCTGGTGTGGGCGGTGAACTCGACCGGACCGGTGTAGGCCAGGTCGGACTGCAGCGGACAGGTCCCGATGGTGATCTCGCCGGTGCCGGCGGTGGCGTCGATGTCGTTGACGTAGATGTAGCGGTCGTCGGACGGATCACTGGTGTCGTCGCCGAACAGGAAGGTGTCGTCGGCGACCATGCCGCGCTGACCCCCGGCATCGACGTCGTCGACCAGGTAGGCCCGACCGTCGTCACCCTTCAGGTGCAGCACGAACGCGTCCCGCGGGAAGTCCTGGTCCCAGGGGAACATGCGGGAGCGCAACTCGATGGACAGGTAGTCGCTGGTCACGACGGTGCCGTCCTCGTCGTCGACGCTGATCTGGGACGTGACGGGCACGCGCACCTCCTGCAACGCCGATCCAGCCAGGCCGAGTCCGCGCAAGGCGAAGGTCTGCTGGTCGCAGGAGGGGGCCGAGAAGGTGGCGATGTCGGCGGCGGGGAGCCACCCCTCGCGGTCCAGCAGGATGGCGGTCATGCCGGGCCCGTTGTCCTGGCTGATGCTGCCACCCGGGAAGTCGAAGGAGGAGTTGAAGTAGTAGGAAGGACACGACGCCGCGCTCATGATGTCGAAGCAGTCGCCGTAGTCGGTGGTGGCGGTGGACAGGACCCGGGAATGGGCGAAGCCCAGGAAGTGGCCGAACTCGTGGGCGATGATCGTCGGAGAGGTCGCGGCGGGAACGACCAACGTCCCGGTGCGCCCGTAGATGTCGACGACGTCCTTGACGATCGTGTTGGCCGGCCAGTCACTTGGGTCCCACGAACCGCTGCGATACCCGTCGTCGTGGCCCCGCTCGACGGTGAAGGTGGCGATCCCGCTGGCGTCCACGCTCGCGGCCGTGACCAGGACGTTCTCGATCGGGCCGCCGTCGGTGTTCCACAGCGACCCCGACGTGGTCAGGACCAGCGAGAACGGTGGGCTGGGCCAGTCGGCGACGACGCTCGGTCCGCGGGTGTCGACCCGAATCGTGGTGTCATCGGTGTCGATCGCATCAACCGTGCGGCCCTCGGTCTGGGGCTTGAAGACGATGAGTCCGGCGTAGCCGGTCATGTCCAGGCCCTGGTCGATCGCGGCATCCCGACACTGCTCGTAGTCGTCGTCGTCGCGGTCACCGATCGCGTCACGCGACACCGGGACCTCGACGTCGACGACGACGCTGTTGTCGATGCTCAACTCACCCTGGGAGATGTCGCGCCAGTAGTCGGCGATCGACTCCGAAGCCGCGGTCTCGGTGAACAGGTCCTCGAAGTAGGACTCGTTCATGTTCTCAGGCCAGGCCTGGTTGTTGCCGTGGCACAACAGCACGACGACGGGCTCGTTCTCGACCGCCTGGGCAGCCGTGGTCGGCAGGGCGACGAGCACCCCGGCCAGCAGCGCCATGGCCATCACGACGACGCGCCGCGGCGACCGCCTCCCGTGCTCGTGTCCCTGAACCGTGCCAAGCCGTGAACGGACCGTGCTGTCGCCATGCATGTGGTGCCCCCAGTGTGATCGTGCGCGTGCCGTGCGGCCCCGGTTGTCGCGCAGCACGGATCTGGGACCCTAAGCGGACCACTGCGTGACCGTCAACCGATTCGGGCAAGCTGCGAGTGGGGAGGCCGGATGGATCCGCACAGTCGGGTGACAGCCCGGCCACACCGGCCTTCGTACGCCGGGTGGTCACCGGGACGGTCGCGGCGACGCCCGGCTAGCGTTGCCCGGCGGCATCTCCCATCCTGCCGCACGGATGGGCGGGCACGAACTGCTCCTCCCACCGAAAGCGATTCATGGCCATCGCCGAGCCCGTTCGCGCACCGACGCCCCCGACGCCCCCTCGGGCCCGAACGAGCCTCGAATGGTCCCTCGTCATCCTGACGCTCCTGCAGGTCGTGCTGATCCTGGCCCAGGCGGTGACCGCCGGCAACGTCATGGCGGGCAACAGTTCGTTCCTGGCGCTCCACGAAGTCGTCGGTGCCAACGTCATCGGCTTCGTGTCCATCGCCCAGATCATCGTCGTCGCGCTGCTCCGGCGGGCGCGCCTCGTGTCGACCTGGCTCGTCGTGGTGGCCGTCGTGGCCTTCGCCTTGGTGGTCGCGCAGGTCTTCCTGGGCTTCGGCGGCCGCGTGGCACTCCACGTCCCGAACGCGTTGCTGGTCTTCGCGGCGCAGGGCGTCCTGCTCGTCGGCGGTCGATCGGCCGCCCGGCCCTGAGCCCCAGGTGCATCGGGGGCTGGACGATCACGCTGCCCGACGTGGCAGCCACCGCCGCGTGGTCCTCACGGATCACCGACGGTCACCGCCCGGTCGCTCAGGGGCAGCGGTCGGACTGGTCGGATTCGGCAATGGTGACGGCCCCACCGGTCCCGTCGGCGTTGAGCGGTACCCCGAAGAAGGTGGCCACGAGAACGGTCTCCTCACCGCCGGGGTTCCAGGCGGTGTGGATCTTCGGGCCCGGGTCCACGAAGGCTTCCTGGGTCTCGTAGACACGCTCGACGCAGTCTGATGCCTGCTGGTACACGAGTTCACCCTTGGTGACCGTGACGATCACCGGGCCTGGGTGCGTGTGCCAGGGGAAGGCCGCACCCGGTTGGACGACGAGCCTGGCGGTGACGACGTGACCGGCGTCCTTGAGGTTGAGCACGTCGGCGCCCTGCCTGGGCAGGTTGCGCTTCACCTGCATCGAGACGTCGTCGGGGAACGCGGCGTGCTTGGACAACACCTCGACGGCGATCGGGGATGGATCCGCTTGTGCATGGCCCGCTCCTGCCAGGACGGCGGCAGCACCCGCCCCAAGCACAAGCAGGCCCGCTGCGATCGCCGTGCCGAACCGGTGGCCGGTGTGTGGCGGTGTGAAGTGCTCTGTCTTCGTGGTCATGGTCGACTCTTCCCGATGGATGAACGTTCTCGTCCCGGCACGATAGAAACCCGCCTTAAGGCCAGGATAAGTAGCCTCGAATCGCGCAGAACCACGCCACGGAAGGCAATGACACTCGTTGGCTGACACGATCCTCGAGGCGGGGTTGGCTCAACGCGTGGACGGGTCAGTCCGCGCACGACCGCACTGCTTGACCGGATCAATCAAGAAGTTGTTGGCCTCGGTGGTGTGAACGTGTGGCTCGAGGGTTCAACGACCGAGCATGCGGCGATCACTGCCCTGCAGGATGCGGCGGACCTCGACTCCGAATCCGCCCTGCCCGGACAACCCGATCTGGCCGGTGGGAGCGGGCGTACTGGGTCGATGTCCTCGCGGCCGCACGAGTCCCGCAATCGGTTGCGCATTCAGCGGATCTCCGATGGCTGGTTGTCTTGTGCGGAAGCGTCTCATTGCCAATGGTTTGCCCTGAACGATGATCGTTGCAGCGCGGTCATTCTCGGCTCTCGACCCCAGCATCGGGGCATGGAGCCCGGCGTGTGCTTGACGCGGCGTGCGGGCGTCTCACGAGCGAGTGCTGGTCCCTAACCACGAGCCCGAGTCGTGTCCGCCATCGAAACATGTAGAGTCTGCGATGTACCCACAAGGAGGGGCAAGCATGAGCATTCGATCAATGGCGTCACGGGCAATGGCGGACTGGACGTGATCGGCGCATTCGGACGCACTGAACCCGACCATGGGTCCGACATCGACGGCGGCCTCGCCCTGTTGGGCTCGGCTGTGGACGACGCGGGCGATCCAGCACTGGCGACCGACGACGCGCAACCGGTCGCGAACCGCCGCCACCGGAAATCGGGGCGACCGTGACCGGAGCCGCGCACGATCAGGCCTCCGAACCGGTCGAACGGATGAGCTTCCGTGTGCCGGTGTGGGTCCAGCGGGTGGGCACGACGAGCTGGATGTTCGTCGGCATGGTCCTCGCCCTGGCCGTCCTGGTCGTGTTCGTCAAGGGCACCCGGACCATCACCGGACCCGTGGTGGTCAGTGCCTTCCTCGCAGCCGTGCTCGTCCCGATCGTCAACTGGCTGGAGGGACGATCGGTCAAGCGGGGGCTGGGCGCGATGGTCGTGGTGACGGGCCTGCTCCTGGTCGTGGGCGGGGCAGGGTGGATCACGGGCGTCGCCCTCAGTGGCCAGGCCGACGCGCTCGTCGCAACCCTCGACACGGCGGTCGACGAGATCCGGGTGTTCGTCGATGACCTGCCGATCCCCGCCGAGTCCGTCGACGCCATCGACTCGTCGGCGCGTGACGCCGCGCCGGTGGTCCGCGACGGCGTGCTCACCACGCTGTCGACCGCCATCGACTCCGCCGCCGGGCTGGTTGCCGGCCTGATCCTGGGCCTGGTGACGCTGTACTACCTGCTCAAGGACGGGCCGATGCTGACCCGGCGGTGGGTCGGCTCCAAGGCCGACCGGGCCGATCGCGACGCGACCCAGCGGGCGGTCGATCAGGCCGTCACCAGCATCCAGGGGTACTTCGGTGGCAAGACCGCCCTGGCCGTCGTCAACGGTGTGTCGATCGCGATCGGGATGGTGGTTCTGGGCGTGCCCGGAGCACTGGCCATCGGCGTGGTCAACTTCGTGGGTGCCTACATCCCATACATCGGCGCATTCATCGGTGGGGGCTTCGCCGTCCTCATGGCCCTGGGCGCGGGTGGACTGGGCCCGGCGCTGGCGGCTCTCGCCGTCGTCATGGTGGCCAACATCGTGCTCGAGAACCTGCTTGAGCCCAAGCTCCTCGGCTCCAGTCTCGGGCTTCACCCACTGACGATCCTGCTGGCGACCAGCCTCGGCGGCCTGCTGGCGGGCCTGATCGGGTTGGTCCTGGCGGCGCCGGCCGTCGCCATCGCCGTCAACCTGAAACGCGAGCTCACGGCGATCGGGTTCTTCGCCGACGATCCCGTCGCGCCGGGCCCCAACGCCTGATCGCACCCCGGTCAGGCCCGGGCAACTGTGCCACGGCGAGGCCGACCCCGGCAACGAGACCGCGAACCGCCATCCTGGCCGCGAACGGGGCACTCGAAGGCACCACCCGCTCGATGGCCGTGTCGACGCTGTTGCCCACCACCTCGGCGGTCAACAGGGACAAGCCTGCAGCCATCCCCATCACCGCCCCGGAATCGCGGGATCGTCCTGACAGGGTGATGCCGCGGGTCGACCGGCTCCCTAGCGTTGCGGACCACGTCGCCGGAAGCGGTGGCGGTGGGTCCCCAGGTGCGTGTCGGCGAATCCCGACTGCCGGCCCGGCCAGACACGAACAGGCACAGACAGGAGCCCCCGTGGCACAGCATCCACCCGAATCGATCGCGCCGGATGCTGCGGGCCCCGGTTCCCCTCGACCTGGTCCCCGATCGTCTGAGCCAGCGCCGACGGCGCAACCTGCCCCGCAGCCACGACAGATCGAACTGTCCGCCAAGACGATCTGGCAGACGATCGGCGCCATCCTCCTGACGTTGATGCTGCTGCGCGCGGCTCAAGCGGCGTCGACCCTGCTCGGCATGCTGGCAATCTCGTTCTTCTTCAGCCTTGCCCTGGATCCAGCCGCGAGAATGCTCCACAAGCGGTACGGGTGGCGCCGCGGCGCTGCCGTGGGCGTCATCTACCTTGCCGGGATCGCGTTCGTCGTCTTCCTGGTCGCCATCCTCATTCCCGCCGTCGGGCAGCTGGCCGACCAGATCTCGGCCAACGCCGGCGACTGGGTGTCCAACCTGAACACCTGGACCCAGGACAACCTCGGAGTTCCGGTCCCCGGCGACGCCGCCGCTTCTGCGGCACCCCAGGCCGGTGACCTGCTCGGCAACGCCACCGACAATCCGTTCGGAACGGTCCTGGGCTTCGCGGCCGGGGGCGTCTCGTTCGTGTTCAACCTCGCCACCGTGGCGATGTTCACCTTCTACCTCACCGCCGACGCGCCCCGCATCCAGAAGGCGGTGCTGGGCCTCTTCTCGCCCCAGGCCCAGCAGCGGATCGGCTGGACATGGGAGCAGGCGATCGTGCAGACGGGCGGCTACTTCTACTCGCGCATCCTGCTCATGGTCATCAACGGGACCGGGTTCTTCATCACCATGGTGCTGGTCGGCGTCCCCACCGGCCTGTCACTGGGCCTCGCCGTCTTCGCCGGGTTCGTGTCCGAGTTCATCCCTGCCATCGGGACCTACCTCGGTGGGGCCGTCCCCATCGCCCTGACGCTGGCCCTGCAGGGCCTGGTCCCGGCACTCGTCGTGTTGGCCTACGTCTTGGTCTACCAACAGATCGAGAACTACTGGCTGAGCCCAAAGATCAGTGCGAACACCATGTCCCTGAACGGCGGCATCGCGTTCGGCGCAGCCCTGTTCGGCGGCGCCGTCGCCGGCGCCATGGGTGCCTTCGTGGCACTGCCCGTCGCCGCACTCATCTCGGCCTCCATCAGCAACTACGCCCGCAGCTACGAAGTCGTCTACGCCTCCCACCTGGACGAGCCGGTCGACGCCGCAGCGACCCCTGACACCGCAGATGACACGGCGACCGGCGAGTCAACGACCACTGAGTCAGCGATTGGCGACGCGGTCGGCACCGACGGTGAGGGGTCGGTCTCGAGCAGATCCTCGCCCAGCGGGCAAGCATGAGTCCTTCAGCACGCAGGACTGCACGGTCTGGATCGATCATCAGCGCAGGGTCGGGGTCACAAATGGACGACACGAGACGCATGCTGCATGCGGTGGCGCTGCACGACGAGCGCGCCATCGAGGTGCTGCTGCAATCGCGATCACATGCCCTGGACTGCCCCGGCATCGAACCCCGAACGGCCGCCCTGGTGCAACTGGGCGCGCTCGTCGGACTGGGAGCGCCGACGACGTCCTACCAGTCGCTCGTCGACCACGCGCTGGCGGCTGGAGTCGATCCCGACCAACTGGTCGCCGCACTGGGCGCGGTCGCCGCGTTGGTGGGTGGCCCCCGCGTGGTCGCCGGGGCGACCTCGCTGGGCCGCGCGCTGGGCTACGACCTGGACGCCGCGCTCGAGGACCCACCGGGGGCTGGCCCTGACTGAACGAGCCGAGCTGGTACGCGACTCGTGACCCGCACGACCCCGTCATGTGCCGGGGTCGCGGCCGATTCGGCGCGCCACTCCGGCGGCAATACCATGGATCCTCGTGACACTCCCGGACCCGAGGACGGCCATGAGCACCGCCACTCCACTCAAGATCACGCCCCCGGGCAGTGTGCTGCCGGATGTCGAACGGGCCATGCTGCAACCGGTCGTCGACGAGATCGAACGTCTCAAGGTTGAGCGCAACGCCATCGTGGCCGCGCACAACTACATGACGCCGGACATCTTCGAGTTGGTCGCAGACATCAAGGGCGACTCGCTGTACCTGGCCGAGGTGGCACGCGACACCGAGGCCGACGTCATCGTGCTGGCCGGCGTCAACTTCATGGCCGACACGGCCAAGTTGGTCAATCCGGCGAAGACCGTGCTGCTGCCCAGCCTCGAGGCCGGCTGCTCACTGGCCGACGGCATCACCGGCGAGGACGTGCGCCAACTCAAGGCCCAGTATCCAGGTGTCCCGGTCGTCACCTACGTCAACACCTCGGCCGAGGTCAAGGCCGAGACCGACATCTGCTGCACCTCGGGCAACGCCGTCGCGGTGGTGGAATCACTTGGCGTGGACCGGGTGCTGTTCCTGCCTGACCAGTACCTGGGCAAGTACGTGGCGACCAAGACCGATGTCGAGTTGATCCTGTGGGACGGCGCGTGCATGGTCCACGAGCGCTTCACCGGCGAGGAGATGCGACGTCACCGCGAGGGGCTCGGTGACCTGCCGATCATCGCCCATCCCGAATGCCCACCGGACGTGTTGGCCGAGGCCGACTACGTCGGGTCGACCAACGGCATCATCAACTGGGTGGCCGACAACAAGCCGGAACGCGTCATGATGGTCACGGAGTGCTCGATGGCCGACAACGTCGCGCTGTCACACCCCGAGACCGAGTTCGTCCGGCCCTGCAACCTGTGCCCACACATGAAGCAGATCACCCTCAACGGCATCCGCAACTCGCTGGCGACCATGACTCACCAGGTCGAGATCCCGGTCGACATCGCCGCCCGCGCCCGTGTGGCGGTCGAACGAATGCTCGAGGTCGGGAGGAACGAGGCGTGAGCCTGCCGGTCGAGCGACTCGACACGCCGGTCGTGGTCGGGTCGGGCGTCGCCGGACTGTCGGTCGCCCTGGGGCTGCCCGCCGCGACCGTGTTCACGCTGGGACAGACCGGCTCGACGGGCTGGGCCCAGGGCGGGATCGCGGCGGCGGTCGGCGACGACGACACCGCCCAACTGCATGCCCGCGACACGATGACCGTGTCGGGTGGCATCGCCGTGCAACGTGCCGTCGACATCCTGACCGAGGGTGGCCGCCGGGCCATCGACCAACTCGTCACGCTCGGCGCCGACTTCGACGTCGATTCCGGTGGCGACCTCGCGCTGGGACGCGAAGCAGGACATGGTCGTCGACGAATCGTGCATGCCGACGGCGACAGCACCGGCGCCGAGGTGCAACGCACGCTGTGGACGGCCGTGGCGGGCAGCGATGCCGTCACGGTGCGCAACGACACCCGCGTGATCGACCTCGTCCGCGATCGTGATGGCGTGACGGGGGTGCTGGTCGACCACGACGGCCAGCGTCGTGTCGTGCTGGCCCCGGCCGTCGTGCTCGCCACCGGAGGCATCGGCCAGGTCTACCGCCACACCACCAATCCGTCGGGCGTCACCGGCGACGGCATTGCCATGGCGGCACGCGTTGCCGCCCGCCTCGCCGATCTCGAGTTCGTCCAGTTCCACCCCACGGCCCTGGTCGCCGGACGCGACCCGATGCCCCTGCTGACCGAGGCGTTGCGAGGCGAGGGCGCCACCCTGGTCAACGATGCCGGCGAACGCTTCATGGTCGACCACCACCCGGATGCCGAACTGGCGCCGCGCGACGTGGTCGCACGAGGCATCTGGTGGCAGCGCGCCGACGGCCACGACGTCTGGCTGGACGCTCGTTCCATCCCCGACCTCCCCGAGCACTTCCCCACCGTGTTCGGCCACGCCCGGGCCGCGGGCCTGGATCCTCGCACGGATCTGCTGCCCGTGTCACCGGCCGCGCACTACTTCATGGGCGGCATCGATGCGAACGGGTCCGGGCGGACCTCGACGCCCGGACTCTGGGCGGTCGGCGAGGTCGCCTCGACCGGCGTCCACGGCGCCAACCGACTGGCATCGAACTCGCTGCTGGAAGGGCTGGTGTACGGCGCCGCGGTCGCCAACGACATCGCCACCACGTCGACCCACCACCACCGCGGCGACCACGACACCCCAACCACGGGCGGGTGGACACCGGGTTTCGACACCCTCCCGATCGCGGCCGATGCACGCCTCCAGGACGTGCGCACACTGATGTGGAACAGCGTCGGCCTGGTCCGCTCCGGCGACGGACTGTGGGACGCACGCACGACCCTGCTGGGATGGCAGGACGAACTGTTGGCATCGATCGAGGGCAGGGTGGCCTTCGAGGTTGCCGGGCTGATCATCACCGCGGCCCTGCGCCGGTCGGAGTCGCGGGGCAGTCACCAGCGCGCCGACTACCCCGAACTCGATCCGTTCCAGGCCAACCGCAACCTGGTCGAACCGGTACCCGTGGCCTTCACGACGCCCGAGTCCCCGGAGTCGTCCACGCCAGCGTCGACGACACAGACGACACCGGCGCCCGACGGCGAACTGGGCGGGGGCCCGATCCCGGCGCTGTCCCCGGCGGTGTCGTCCAGCACGCCGACCCCCCCGCGCCGGCCCCCCAGCATGCCGTCGTCGCGATGACGCCGGACCCCGACCTGACCACGGAGCGGACATGACGACCCGGATGGAGCTTCCCGGCGACCTCGTCGACGACGTGGTCACGCGGGCGCTGCGGGAGGACCTGGGACTGGCCGGCGACCTGACCTCCGCGGCGATCTTCGACGACGACGCGACCGTGACAGCCCGACTCGTCGCGCGCCAGGACCTGTTCGTCGCGGGCCTGGACATCGTGGCGTGCGTCTTCAGCCAGGTCGACCCCTCGATCGCCACCACCCTGCACGTCGCGGACGGCACCGCCGTGGCGGCGGGAACCGTGCTGGCGACGGTGGCCGGGCCGACACGCGGCGTGCTCGGCGGGGAGCGGGTCGCCCTCAACTTCCTGGGCCGCCTGTCGGGGATCGCCACCCTGACGTCGAAGATGGTGGCGCTGACCGCAGGGACCCACGCGCGGGTTGCCGACACGCGCAAGACCACCCCGACACTGCGGGCGCTCGAGAAGTACGCCGTGCGGATGGGCGGGGGAAGCAACCACCGGTTCGGCCTGTTCGACGCCGTCATGGTCAAGGACAACCACATCGCCGCAGCCGGCGGCATCACCGCTGCCGTGACGGCTGTCCGGGCGCGCGTGGGCCACATGGTCACGATCGAGGTCGAGGTCGACGACCTGGACCAGTTGCCGGAAGTCCTGGAGGTGGGCGCGGACGTCGTCCTGCTCGACAACATGGGCCTCGACGAACTTCGCCGGGCAGTGGCCGTCGTCGATGGCGCCATCGTGGTCGAGGCCTCGGGCGGGATCACGGCAGCGACGATCGCCGACGTGGCCGCGACCGGTGTCGACGTGATCAGCCTCGGAGCATTGACCCACAGTGCCCCGAACGCCGACGTCGCCCTGGACGTGGTCGCCGACTGACGTCCGTGCTGGCGCTGCTCGAACATGGACCCGAGATGGCCGAGCACCGAACTCCGGCCAGCGTCACGACCTGTCGATCACGACGTCGCCCGGGCCGCGGTTTCACGGCCAGGAGGGGCCGGGGAAGGGGTGGTGGCCGCCCGCCACCCCTCGCGTTCGAGCACGAACGAGGTTGCCAGACCGAGGACGAGCGCCCAGAAGAATTCGCCCAGGCCCAGCAACTCGAGAC
>DATFMD010000106.1:0-2071 GCA_035267125.1 Nitriliruptoraceae bacterium
CACGCTCCTGCTCGGTGGGACAGTGCAACAGGATCACGTCACCGGTGTACAGGGTCGGCCGCAGGCCCTCGGTGTCCGCGCGCCGCGGCGCCGTCACCACGTCCAGCGTGCGGACCCGGCGCCCGATGGTCACTTCGGGCGGCAGGCCCAGGTCGGGCTCGCGATCCGTGGCCGGGTAGGCCGGATCGTCTGCGATCGCCTTGGCGTCGGTCTGGTCGTTCATGTGTTCCCCCGGAACGTGGCGTGGTGTGGCGGATGGATCTCGTGTGGCATCCCGGCCACTGGTGGCATGGGGCCCGGAGCACGTCCTAGACCTGGAATGCAGGCGTCACGAGCAGCGGATCTCCTCCCGGCGCGTTGGCGTCCGTCACGACGAGCTGCACCAGGCCGCCCGGTGTCAGCCCATCGAACTCGAAACGACCGTCGATTGCCACCACCTGGTGGGTTTCGCCCGGCACGCGCAGGGCGACGTCGTGATCGCCGGCCGGTGTGATCCACCCGTCCAACCGGACCCGGCCGCGATCGCCGGCACGACCGGAGCGGTCGAGCGCGACCATCACGGTCGCAGTGTGCATCGTGAACGTGATGGTCTCGCCACCGATGGGTGGGTCGCCACGCACGCCCGCCGGGGAACCCACGGGCGTGCGCTGGATCCGGGCAACCTCCGCCCACATGTGTTCGACCGCCACGGCGAAGCGGGATCGGTCGGCAAGGTCCGACGGCACGGGGTCCACGGCGGTGACGGCTCGCCGCAGGGCCGCAAGCGCATGGAGGTCGCCGGCGTCGATCGGGGCGTCGGCCACGTGCCACCCACCGCTGCCCGAATCGTCGTGGGCCTTGTGCGCTGCCATCGTGGTCTCCTGTTGGCCGACGGGGGTCGTGCGCTCGACGGGTGCACGCCACGTACCCCACGATTGGCCACGATCCGCCCCCTGGTCGACCGTCTCGCCGCCCGTGGCCGCCCGAGCCCAGTTGGGCCCGGACACGCACCGGGAGTCACCAGGACACCGCGTGATACACCCCACGTACGCAGGCACGGTGCGGTCGAGTCCCGGCCAGCCGCGAGTCACGAGGTTCATGTCGGCGCGCTGGCCATCACGCCGCGAACGGCGGCGAGGTCGAGGTGATCGACCTGCAGGTGGGCGATGCCGGCCAGGTCGGCCATGTCGGGGTGCGGTCGACCCACGACCCGCAGTCCGGCGGCGACGGCGGCAGTGACGCCGATGACGGTGTCCTCGATCGCCACGCAGCGTTCGGACTCCATGCCCAGCAGGTCCACGGCCATCGAATAGGGCATCGGGTCGGGCTTGTGCCTGGTCACGTCGGTGGCACTCACCGTGGCAACGAACCGGTCGGTGAGGTCGAGCTGGCGCAGCACCCGGTCGAGATGGCCCCGTCCCGACGACGTGCAGACCGCGAGCGGGATGTCGAGCTCACCGAGGTCGTCCAGCAGTTCGCGCGCATCGGGAAACGTCGGCACGCCGGCCGCCAGACGGCGCTGCCACGCCGGGCGGGCCAACGCCTGGTACGCCTCGGCATCGACCTCGAACCGCTCCCACATCCACTCACGCAGCCAGGCGAAGGCACGGCCTCGGGTGTCGAGCAGGTCGTCGTGGGTCACCTCGTGGCCAAGCTCGTCCAACACCTCGGTCAGCACCGCATCCGAGATCGATTCGGTGTCCACCAGGGTGCCGTCGAGGTCGAAGACGACTGCATCGGGCAGTCCTGCCGTCACGTCGAGGGCGTCCTTGGCCGTGGGTGTGCCGTCCCTCACAGGATCGGCAGGTAGTGGTCCAGCTCGAACGCCGTGACCTGTTCGTTGTACTGGCGCCACTCGCGCCGCTTGTTGGCCAGGAAGTAGGACGTGACGCGGTCCCCCAGTGTGTCCAGCACCAGCGAGCACGCCTCCATCGCCGCCACGGCCTCGCCGAGGTCCGTGGGCAGCGTCTCGATGCCAGCCTCGCGTCGCTGGGCAGAGGTCAACTCGTAGATGTTGTCCGACGACTCCGGCTGCAACTCCATGCCCCGTTCGATGCCGTCGAGCCCGGCCGCCAGCAACACCGAGAAGGTG
>DATFMD010000107.1:0-6116 GCA_035267125.1 Nitriliruptoraceae bacterium
GCACGGGTTTCCGGATCCCACGCATCGGCAAGGAAGCGTCGCAGCGTCTCGGCCAACATCTGGTGGTCTTCGTTGATCGTGAAGTCCATGGCTCAGCCTCCCATGATCTGCGGGGCGAGGATGTTGCGCTGGATCTCGTTGGACCCCCCGTAGATCGACAATTTTCGATTGTTGAAGTAGTGGGCGGCGTTGGCGCGCGCCTCCGGGGGTGCCAACGCCAGGTCGTCGCCGAGCACGTCGAACGGGAACGGGCTGGCCCCCGCACCGAGCACCCGACGCGCCAGGTCGTTGATGGCCTGGCGGATCTGGGTGCCCTTGATCTTGAGCATCGAACTCTGGGCGCCTGGCGTTGCACCGTCCTGCACGGCCGACAGCATCCGCAGGTTGGTGATCGCCATGGCCTCGAGGTCGACTTCGAGTTCGGCCACGCGGGCGGCGAACACCGGGTCGTCGATCACGCGTTGGCCACCCCGCACGGTCGTGGCTGCCAGCGCCCGCAGGTTGGCCAGTCCGCGCACCGCATAGCCGACACCGGCGATGTTCGTCCGTTCGTGGGTCAGCAGGAACTTGGCGATCGTCCAGCCGTCGTGTTCCTGGCCGACCAGGTTCTCGGCCGGGACGTGCACGTCGGTGAAGAACACCTCGTTGACCTCGTGGTCACCCTCGATCAGCCGGATCGGGCGCATCTCGATGCCCGGGTCGTCCAGGTCCATCAGGAGGAAGGAGATCCCTGCCTGGGGCTTGCCCTCCGCGCGGGTGCGGACCAGGCAGAAGATCCGGTTCGCGTGCTGGCCCAGCGTCGTCCAGGTCTTCTGGCCGTTGACGACGTAGTGGTCGCCGTCGCGTTCGGCACGGGTGCGCAGCGACGCCAGGTCGGAGCCGGCATCCGGTTCCGAGTAGCCCTGGCACCACCAGTCGGTGCCGTCGAGGATCCGTGGCAGGTACTCGGCCTGCTGCTCGGGGGTGCCGAACTCGATCAGGACCGGTCCGAGCATGTTGAGGCCGAACGGCACGATGCGGGGAGCATTGGCCAGGGCCGCCTCTTCCTCGAAGATGTGTCGCTGGACGGCGTTCCAGCCCGGTCCACCGTGTTCCGCCGGCCACGTCTGGGCCAGCCAGCCCCGCGACTGCAGGGCTGCATGCCAGCGTTCGTGGTCCGATTTCGACAACTCGCTGCCCGTGCGCACGGCCTCCGCGATCTCGGCGGGCAGTTCGTCGGACAGGAAGGCCCGCACGTCGTCGCGGAAGGCTTGTTCCTGGGCACTGAACTCCAGATCCATGGCATCTCTCCACTTGCGGTGTCGGACAGCGTCGGCGGTGGCCTGCCCGGAAGGTAGGGGACGGCGCATGATAGGATGGCGCGCCGGACCTCGACCCGATCGACGGTCCGGAATGTGCCGCTCATTGCTGCTGCGGTGCCCGTGGTGGCAGCAGTGCCGACCGCCACTCCCGCAGCCGTCGCCCCCGTTTCCCCGAGGTGTTTCGCGTGCTCGTCAACGTCCACAAGCTCATCGATCGACCTGGCCAGTCCGAGGACCTGGCACGGTCAGTCGATCCTGCCGACCTGGTTCCCACCGGCGAGGACGACGTGCGCTGGGATCCGCCGGGCGGCGTCATCGACGGCGACCTCGACCTCGACCTGCGGTTGTCGTCGGTCGTGGACGGCATCCTTGTGCGTGGCACGGTCGACGTCGACCTCGTGATGCCGTGCTCCCGATGCCTGGCCGAAATCACCGACGAGGCCACCTTGGCGCTCACCGAGTTGTTCCACGATCCCCGCAAGCTGGAGGTCGAGGACTACACCGAGGGCGATGACTACCTGGTCGAGTCCGACCTCATCCACATCGACCTCGGTCGTGCGCTGCGCGACGCCATCACGCTGGCGGTCCCCAGCCGCCCGCTGTGCCGGCCAGACTGCGCTGGCCTGTGCCCGACCTGCGGGATCGACCGCAACGTCGAGGACTGCGGTCACGGCAACGAGGCCGAGGCTGATCCGCGCTGGGCAGCCCTGGCCGACCTGGAACTCGACCTCCACGACGACGTCGGCAGTGACGACCAGCCCGACGACGCCGACCGGCAGTCCGACGACGCCGACCGGCAGTCCGACGACGCCGGTCGCCCGGCAACGACGCCTCACCCGACGGCCCCCCGGCCAACGTCCGAGGAGTCGCACGGCGGCTGACCCCGCCATGGTTTATCCTGACCGTCCACGTCTGTGGGCCTGTCGCTGGCGATACGACCATCACGTGCACCCACCGCCACCACGAGGCTCGTGCTGCATTCCGGTCCACCGCGCCACGCGCAGCACCCCACCACTCACCATTCTTTCGAACCACGTCACCAAGGAGACGCCCATGGCCGTCCCGAAGCGCAAGATGTCCCGGTCCCGGACCCGCCACCGCAAGGCCCAGTGGCTCAAGACGTCGGCCCCGACACTGACCACCTGCCCCCGGTGCAAGGCCGCCATGCGGCCCCACACGGTGTGCGAGGAGTGCGGGACCTACAAGGGCGTCCAGGTCCTCGACGCCAAGTGATTCGGCCCGTGGCGTCCCCGAACGACACGGATGCCACGGCGCTGGACGACCTCGCCGGTCGACTTGGCGTGGGTGCCCTCGACCGGGGCCTGCTGGCGCGGGCGCTGGTCCACCGGTCGTGGGCGTTCGAGCACGACGCCGATTCGAACGAGCGACTCGAGTTCCTGGGCGACGCCGTGCTGGGGCTGGCGGCTGCCGACGAGATCTTCCACCTGTGCCCCGGCGAGCCCGAGGGGCGCCTGGCGTCCCTGCGTGCGATCGTGGTGAGCCAACCGACGTTGGCCCAGATCGCGCGCGATCTCGAACTCGGGGACTTCCTGCAGTTGGGAGTGGGGGAGGCCAACTCGGGCGGGGCCGACAAGGACTCGTTGCTGTCGGACGCCGTGGAGGCCGTGCTGGGGGCGGTCTACATCGACCTCGGGTTCACGATCGCCTACGAGTTGGCCCAGCGCCTGCTGGCAGCACCACTCGCCGACCTGCTGGCTCGCACCACGACCCTGGATGCCAAGACGGCCCTGCAGGAGCACACCGAGGCAACCGTCGCCATGCCGCCCAGCTACGAGACCACGCGCAGCGGCCCGGACCACGAGCCGGTCTTCCACGCGCGGGCGTTGCTGGCCGACGATGTCGTCGGCGAGGGCTCCGGCAGCACGAAGAAGGCCGCGGAACGGGCTGCAGCCGTCGCAGCGCTGGACGAGCTGGCTCCCGACCTGGTGACGGGACCGGTGGCCGCGCCGCCGGTCGGCCTGGCAGGGTCGCGTGGGCGTGGCCGCCGACCCACGGCCGACGGTCGTCCCGGCTGAGCGACGCACGCCCTGTCCAAGGACCGTGCCCGATGCGATGGACGCTTCCGAGCCTGTCTGGGTGGTGTGGCGTGTGCCTGCCACCGGCACTTGGTGGAGTGGGACGGGGGTGGCCGCGCCGCGACTTGACCGTTCGCCGTCGCCGGAGCACCATCGCAGCCCAGCCAGTCACGGAACGGAACTGCCGGTGGAAACCGTCGGGCACGTCGAAGCGGTTCCCGATCGACACGTCCCGGATGTCCTGGTGTCGACCGAACGCGCGGCCACGACAGCGGCCGGCATCCTCATGGCGTTCGCTGGACTCCAGGTCTCGCTTGCAGCAGGAGCTCCCCTGGGGGCGCACGTGTGGGGCAACAGCCAGCCGGCCGTGCTGCCGGCGGGGATGCGAGCGGCCAGTGGAGGTGCAGCCGTCGTGTTGGCGTCGGCGGCGTGGGTCGTGACGGCCAGGGCCGGTCTCGTCCGGCCGCCCGCGGCGTCGCGGTCGCTCGGGATCGCCACATGGGCGATCGGCGGCTACCTCACCCTCAACACGCTCGCCAACCTGGCCTCGGCCAGCCCGGTCGAGCGGCGGGTGTTCGCACCGGCGACGGCCGTGGCAGCCGCGCTGACCACCCTGGTCGCGTGGCGAACCCGGGACTGAGACGGCCGATTCGACGAAGCGGCGATCGATGCAGCAGCCATCCAGTCGTGATCTCGAAGTCGACCAGGGAGGACCAATGGCGACCCCACCGAATGCAGCGGCGATCCCGAGGACGGGGCGGGGTACTTCCGCATCGGACGAGTACGAGTCGGCGCAGGTTGCCGACTGGGACGACGTGACGGCCGCCCTGCGCTCCGGCGACGCTGGCCCGTTCTGGCTGTGTGCGAGCCGCGACGATGCCAGTACGCATGTCCGGCCCCTGTTCGCTGCCTGGGCAGACGGATCGTTCTTCTTCACCTCCAACGGCGCCGCGGCCAAGACCGGCCACGTCGAACACAACCCCGACGTCTCGGTGAGCGTCGATCTCGACTGGCTCCACCTGGTCGTGGAGGGGCGCGTCGAACGGGTCGTGGACGCCGATCGCATCGGGGTTGCGTCAAGGGCGATGCGGGACGTCTTCGAGTGGCCCACCCGGGCCGAGGGCGATGTCCTCGATGCCGACTACGGGGCACCCACGTCGCTCGGTCCGCCGTACCAGGTGTACGAACTCGTGCCCACGCGTGCCTACGGATTCCCGACCCGTGACCAGGTCGAGCCGACCCGCTGGACCTTCCAGGCCCCGTGACAGCAGGGGCACCTCGGGCAGTCGCGATCGTAAGTCTCGCTCGCGCTCCTGCCGGGCACGCGCGTGGTGGCGCGCTCGTGGCGGGCCTGCTGGTGACGGGAACTGCGGTGACCGGTCTCGACAGGACGTGGGTGTCGTTGTCTAGAGTCGAGGCGAGGTGGGAGCGGTCAACCCAGGGGGAAGCCATGACGGAGCAGATGGAGACAGCGGTCGCGGCCGCACAGGCGTACGAGGAGTTGCACGTCGAGGCCCTGTTCAGGCAATGGGTCGAGCCTGTCCTCGATGCTGCCGGGGTCGTCGCGGGCTGTCGCGTGCTCGATGTGGCCTGCGGCACCGGCATCCTTTCTCGGGGAGCCCGGGCGCGGGTGGGCCCGACGGGGGCGGTGACCGGTCTCGACATCGATGCAGGAATGCTGACCGTGGCGCAGCGCCTCGAGCCCGGCGTCGACTGGGTCGAGGGCAATGCCGCAGCACTCCCGTTCGGCGACGACGAGTTCGATGCAGTGGTGAGTCAGTTCGGCCTGATGTTCCTTCCTGACCCGGCCGGCGCCGTGAGGGAGATGCTGCGGTGCGCGTCGCCGGGGTCCACGGTGGTCGTCGCGGTGTGGGACTCGCTGGAACGTTCGGCGGCCTATCCCGTCATCGTGGACCTGCTGGATCGCCGCGCCGGTGCACAGGCGGCAGACGCGCTGCGAGCACCCTTCGTGCTCGGTGACACCGACGAATTGCGAGGAGTGTTCGAGCGGGGCGGCGCATCGTCGGTGTCGATCTCGACCCTCGTGGGCACGGCGCGGTTTCCCAGCGTGCGCTCGATGGTCGAGGCAGACCTGCGCGGCTGGTTGCCGGTCATGGGCGTGTCACTGGACGAGGAACTCGTCGAGTCGATCCTCGAAGACGCCGAAGTCGCGCTCGACACCTACGTGGGCGACGATGGCGAGATGGTGTTCGATGCTCCCGCCCACATCGTGACAGCCCAGTCCTGACAGCCCAGTTGTGACAGCCCAGTCCTGACCGGTCATTCCGGACCGGTCGGTTCTGACCGCCATCGGGCTGCCCGGCGCTCGCGCGCCGCACGGATCCTGTCCTCGCACCACGCGGCCGGCTGCACCCCGATGGCCAGAATGCAGGCGACCGGGCCCGGCGACAATGTGCTGGGCCGGACCGCCGACCCGCTACCGTCGCGATCCAGCCAGACCATCGATTCCTCCAGGAGACCCCCGTGCTCGAACTGCCCGAAGTTGAGGTCCTGCGCAAGGACCTGGAGAAGGAGGTCGTCGGCAAGCGCGTCAAGGACGTGATGGTCACCACCGCCAGCATCGTGCGGCCGTTCCATCGCACCCGACCCGACTTCGCCAAGGCCCTCGGCGGCCACAAGATCGTCGACGCGCGCCGCCGTGGACGCACGATCTTCCTCGACCTCGACGAGGACAAGACCTGGGTGATCGATGCCCGCGGCCCGGCATCCCTGCACCGCGAGACCGCGACCGAGGATCCCGGTCCCGACACCCACATGG
>DATFMD010000108.1:0-7773 GCA_035267125.1 Nitriliruptoraceae bacterium
CTGCTGCGCGCCTCCTTCGCGAATTGGTGCCTGTCCGTTCGTCGACGTTCACCCCACCCTGCCCGCGAGCCCCACCACCCTCCAGTGTGCGCACCACCGACGACATTCCGTCCGAATTGCGCACACAACGACCCAACACCACCCGACCACCCCCAGCGTGCGCACCACCGACGACATCCCGTCCGAAATGCGCACACCACGCCCCGATGCGACCCGCCACCCCTCGTCCCCAGCTCCACGAACGGGAGCCGGGCCGACCGCGATCCGTTCGTAGGGTCGAGTTCCCAATCGGCGCGAGGGGAGACCATGGCCGGCGGCGATCCGTTCGACGACGAACTGGCGACGACCCTCGCGGCGTCGCTGGCGAACCTGCGCCGCCATCTGGACGGTGCCTGCGACCTGGTTGCGCAGGGCCACCGCGACCCGCTGGCATGGACCGGCCCGGCGCACGACCGGTGGGCCGCTGGCCTCGATGGGTGCCTCGCCGACGGTCTCGACGTGGTGGATGCGCTGGCAACCGCGATCGACGACATCGAGGACCGCCGCGCACGATGGGTGTTCGACAACCGCCGGGTGTGGGGCTCGGGCCGATGACGACCATCATGGTGGCGCCCGACCGCCTCCGCGCCTGGACGCACGATGCCGCGGAGGGGACCACCCGGGTGGTGCACGAACTGGCCGTCGTCGACGACGACGTGGCCGCGCGCTGGCAGGCGGATGCCGGGTTCCGGGATCCCCGGCCACTGCTGGCGCAGGTTCGCGACGTCCTGGCACGCCTGCTGCACCTGCTCGCCGTCGCAGACCTGGTCGCCGACGAGGCCGAGCGACTCGACGACCGCTTCGTCGACGGACCCCTGGTCGCCCTGGCCGCACGTTCCGCTGCCGGCCTGACCCGCCCCGACGACATTGCACGGGTCCTGGAGGCGCTGGACGACGTCGCCCGCGTCCAAGCGCTGTGGGCCACGCTGCCCGCAGCAGTCGCCGGCGCCACGCGGCGCCGTCGACCCGACGTCGTCGCCGCCCTGGACGGGGTCGACATGGACAGCCGGGATGCCGCCAATCGCGCCCTGGTCGCTCGACGAATGGCACACCTCCACGGCGAGATCGCCCGACTCGAGGTCGACGCGATCGAGGCAGCCAGCATCGACGACGCGGTCGGGTTGGTCAGCGCGGACCTGCTGACAGCCCGCGCCGACCGCGTGCGGGCCCGCATCGAGGCACTGGAGGCGATCGTGGCGGCCGACCGGGTGCTGGTGTGGGATCCGACCGGCGACGGGCGCGCGGTCGTCGCCTGGGGCGATCCCGACACGGCCTCCCACGTGGCCACGTTCGTGCCCGGGATGGCCAACTCGCTGGCCACCTTCGGTCGCGTCATGCGCGATGCCTCCGCCCTCCACGGCGCCATGGCGACCGTGGCGGTCACGTCGACCCGAAGGAGCACGCGGGCGTCCAGGGCGTCGGAAGCAGGGGCGCCCGCACCGACCCACACCGCCCCGACCGACAACGCACCAACCGGCGCCGCGCCGACCGACATCACGCCGACACACACCGCCCCGACCGACACCACGCCACCGAGCGTGGCAACCGTGGCCTGGCTGGGCTACGACGCGCCCTCGGGACTGGCCTGGGGACTGGGCGAGGCCGCCACCGACGACCTCGCCAGGGCCGAGGCCCACCGTCTCGCGTCGTGGTCCGACGCCCTGCGCGCCGCCAACCCCGGCGTCGTGCACACCGTGGTCGCACACTCCTACGGATCCGTCCTGGCCGGCCAGGCCCTGCGCATGGCCGGCGACCGGGCAGGGGTGGACCACCTGGTGGTGCTGGGGTCACCCGGCCTGGGCAGTGGCATCCGGCGGACCAGCGACCTCCACCTCGACGACGGTCGGCTGTCCGTGGCGGCGACACGTGGCGACATCGTGCCGATGCTGCCCGTCCTGGGTCCCGACCCCATGGGGTTCGCGGGGGCGGTCAAACTGCCGCAGGGACCCGCCAACGGTGGCCACTCGTCCTACCTCGCCGCCACCAGTCTCGGACTGGACAACGTCGCCCGCGCGGTGCTGGGCCTGCCACCCGTCGCCCCAACGGTGTGGTGACCGCACCGGCAGCCGGCGCCGCATGCGCTTGACGCACACGACCGGCCCATGACTAGGATCGATTGCACTCTCCATCGGGATGGAGCCCTCATGACCTGCCTGATCGTGGCCAACCAGACTCTTGGCGGACCGCGCCTGCAATGGGAGATCCAGAGCCGGATCGACGCAGGGACGACGGACTTCCATGTCCTCGTCCCGATCATCAAGCCCGGACTCGAGGCTGCCAACCAGGTCGTGTGGCATCCGGGCGCGTCGTCGGACCAGCCCTCGCGCACCGAGGCCCGCCACGAGGCCAAGCACCGCGCCGAACATCGCCTCGCAAGGATGATCGACCTCGTGAACGAACTCGGTGGCACGGCCAAGGGCGAGGTGGGCACGACCAACGCGGTGAACTCGATCCGATGGTGCCTGCGCCATGACGACTACGACGAGATCCTGATCTCGACGCTGCCGTCGGGGTTCTCGCACTGGCTGAAGGCCGACCTGCCCGCGCGCGTGGCCCAGATCACCGACATCCCCGTGGTCACGGTCACCGCAGAGCAGTAGCCGAGGGGAAGCGAGGCTCCTGTGCCCCGCTGAGCCGGGCGTGTGGAGGTCGCCATGGCCGCGCGCGTCACCTCATCGACACCACTGGCGTGACATGGGCGCCGCACCGGCACGCGATCACCGACACCGGTGCACGGACGACCCGCCCATCCAGCAGCCGCAGCCGCACACCGGCACCGACCGCCACCACCCGGCCGTGCGCGGACACCCCGGGCCCCTCACCACCGCTACGGGTGTCCCGGTCCTCTTCGGCTCCTTCCTCCAGGTGTGGCTCGGGAGCCAGAACGACCACTGACCCCGGAGGGCAGGCCGCCGCAGCCAGGCGCAGTTCGTCGTCGATCGCCGTACACGCAAGGTCGGCCATGGCCACGCCAACGTGGCTGCGGTCGCACGTCGGCGGCGTGTCGGTCTCGCCGCACCGGCACAGGGCGACGTCCCCGTGGCGCGGGTCAGGCGCCACGACCCCGGCGGGCTCGTTCCGTGGCGGGACCCCCCTCGTGGCGACGGGCACGTGTGCCTGCACGATCCAGGGCCCGGCGGCGCGAACACGGACGTCGGGGGCCGCAGTCTGCGTGGCACCCGGCCCACCCACCAGTCCTTCCAGGACCCGGTAGGTCCCCATCTCGCGTTCCTCGTGACCGGTGTCGACCATCCCGAGCCGTCGGGACAGCGCCACCATGGCGGCATTCGCCTGGCGTGTACGCACCACGACGCGAACGGGCCGGACCAGGTCGGCATCCAGGCGCGACATCGCATGTCCGAGCACGGCGGTGGCCAGCCCACGTCGCTGCGCCGCGGCGGCGAAGCGCACGAACACGTTCAGGACCCACTCGCCACGCCACCACATCCAGCGCAGGCCGGCCACCCCTCGTGGCCGCACGCCGACACCCGTGGCGGTGGGGTCGGTCCCCGCCGGCCACACCACCCAGTAGCCGAACCCGTACTCGTGCCAGTGCGCCACGTAGCGTCGGATGTCGTCGGCCTGGCCGACGACCGACTGCACCCGCCATGCCGCCGGGACGTCGACGTACAGGCGCGGATCCGACTGCAGCGCGTACAGCGCCTCGGCGTCCGCGACGCGCGGACGCGCCAGCACGACACCATGCGACTCGAGGACCTCCGCGAACGGCCATCCGGGCACCGCCGGCGGCTGGGTGGAGGCGGACACGTCCTGCCAGTCGGTCACCACGTCCTCACGAAGCTGGGGCGGTCTCGGCGAGGTCCGACATGCCAACCATGTGCCGATACAGCCACGCCGTCAACAACCAGCTGACCGGGGAGGCGACCAGCAACCCGATGCCGCACGCGAGCAGACCGACCGTCGCGATCACCTGCGTCATCACGACGCCGACGAGGGCATCGGCCCACCGCTGTCGGGTCAGGGCAATGCTGCGGGTGATGGCTTCGACGGGGCGGTGGCCATCCATGACGAACAGGGGTGCCCACATGGCCATGACGGCGAACACGATGCCCGGCAGGATGCACAGGACCAGGCCCACGGCCGTGCCGAGCACCACCAGCAGGATCGTGCCCAGGACCGCGCCCAGTCGATGCAACTGGAAGAACGTGCCGAAGGTGACCTCACGACCGTCCACGGCAGCGAGCGACGCACGGTAGACACCCACCGCCGCCACGAAGCTGGCGACGACGACCACCACGCTGACCACCACCATCGCCACCGTTGCCGCTGCCCCGATCTCGCCACTGACCGTGATGTCGCCCCCGGACCCAACGTCGGCCCCGGACGCGATGTCGCCACTGAACCCGATCGCGAAGACCACGACCGGCAGCAACACGCTCACGCCGAGCAGCGCCAGGATGGCACCGACCCAGGCTCCGGGCGCATGCCGAAAGAGTTCCCAGGCACGCCCGACCCCGTCGCCGACATCCCACGTCAGTTGCGACCCCGGCGGGATCCCGCCCGCTGGCGAGGTCTGGGCGGCTGGCGGCCGCGGGGGTTGACCCGGCGGCGACGCAGGCCCACCCGACGCCGACGGAGGTTGACCCGGCGGCGACACAGGCCCACCCGGCGGCGACGGAGGTTGACCCGGCGGCGACGCAGGCCCACCCGACGCCGACGGAGGCCGGCCGGGTTGTGACGGGGGCTGCGACGGTTGACCTGCCGGCGACGGGGTCGAACCGGGGGGTGTCGGAGGTGGGGGTGGCTGGTCGCTCATCCCTGGTCCGAAAGGCTCCGGGCCAACGGCAGTGCAGCAGCCAGGCGAGCCAGCACGACGTCACGGTCCATCACCTCGATGGACTCGAACAGTGGCGGGGACACGTTCGAACCGGTGACCGCGACACGAATGGGTTGGGCAACCTTGCCGAACCCGATCCCCAGTTCGTCGGTCAGGCCGCGCAGTGCGGCCTCGATGGCCTCGGTCGTCCAGTCGACCTCGGCCAGGACGCGGGCGCCGGCCTCGAGTGCCTCGACCGCGCCGGCCTTGCGAAACACCTTGGCGGCCGCGGCCTCGTCGATGCCGACCTCGCGGAAGAACGGCGGGGCGTAGCCCTGGATCTCGGTCAGGACCTGCATCCGTTCCTGCACGAGGGGAACCAGCGCGGTCAGGGTCGCCATCTGGTCGTCCGTGGGAGGCTGTGACAGTTCCGCCACGAAGTCGGCGGCCGGTTCGCCGTCGTCGTCCACCGGCACCCAGGTCCCGTCGAGGTAGGGCACCAGGCGCTGGGCCAACTCGTCGACCGTCATGTCGCGAATGCGTTCCCCGTTGAAGGCGGTCAACTTGTCACGATCGAACGCCGCGGCGGAGTTGCCGACCTGGGCGAGGTCGAAGGCGGCCACCAACTCGTCTCGGTCCATGCGTTCACGCCCGTCACGCGGCGACCATCCCAGCAGGGCGATCGCGTTGACGAGCGTCTCGGGGAGGAACCCCTGCCGTGCCATCTCCTGGATCGACACCGCGCCGTGGCGCTTGGACAACTTCTTGCGGTCGTCGCCGACCACCATCGACAGGTGGGCAAAGCCCGAGGGACGGTCCCAGTCCTCGTCCCGCGCCGGCAGTCCCACCTCCGCCAGCGCATCGTCGAGCACGCCGTCGTCCAGCAACAGGTCGTACAGGTACACCTGCCGCGGCGTCACCGACAACAGGTCCTCGCCGCGGCACACCAGCGACACGCCCTGGGCGAGGTCGTCGGTCGCGTTGGCCAGCGGGTAGGTCACGGCGCCGTTGGAACGCACCAGCACGGGATCGGACTCCAGCGCCCAGTCCCAGGTGACGTCCCCGCGGATCTCGTCGTGCACGGTGATGGTGCCGTCTTCGGGCAACTGCAACCGCAGTGTGCCGGAGGTGGCATCGGGCACGGTGGCGCGCTTGACCACCGGCGGCAGGTCGGCATCGCGCCGTTCCTGGCGCCAGGCGTTGAGCTCGTCGGGGCTGCGGTCGTCGAAGTAGAGGTGACCGGCCTCCTGCAGGCGTCGGGCCACCGCCCGGTGCAGGTCCGCGCGTTCGGACTGGCGGTACGGGCCGTACGGCCCGCCCACCTCGATGCCCTCGTCCCAGTCCAGGCCCAGCCAGCGCATCGCCTCGATCATCGAGTGCATCGACTCGTCGGTGGCGCGGTCGGCGTCGGTGTCCTCGATGCGCCAGATCATGGTGCCGTCGGTGTGGCGCGCCCACAGCCAGTTGAACAGCGCGGTGCGCACGCTGCCGATGTGGAGGTAGCCCGACGGGGCCGGCGCGAAGCGCACCCGCACGGGCGCTGTGGAGGTGGAGTCGGCAGACACGAAGAATGGCCTTGCGTGGGAGGCAGCAGGTGCACGACGAGTGGCGTGACAGGTGCAGAGGGTACGGGTGGCGTGGCGATGCCGACAGCCGCATCGAGGTGGCTGGTCAGCCGACCAGTTCGGCGAACCGTGCCAGATCGATGTTGCCACCGGTGAGGATGATGCCGACCCGTTGGTCAGCCAGCGATGCCGCCGTGGCCTTCACGGCCGCGAAGCCCAGGCACCCGGTCGGTTCGACGACCAGCTTCATGGTGCTGGCAAGCTGCGCCATGCCGGCCACCAGCTCGTCGTCCGTGGCAGTGACGATCTCGTCCACGGACCGACGGATCACGGCGAAGGTGAGGTGACCGAGCGACGGCGTCTGGGCGCCGTCCGCGATCGTCACCGGAGGTGGGATCGTGACCAGCTCCCCGGTCTCGAACGACTGCCTGCCGTCGTCGCCGGCCTCGGGTTCGACTCCGACGAGCCGACAGTGCGGCGACAGGGCCCGCGTGGCCAGCGCGGTCCCCGACAACAGGCCCCCGCCGCCCAGCGGCACGAACAGGGCATCGAGCGGCCCGACCTCCTCGAACAGTTCCATCGCGGCGGTGCCCTGGCCAGCCATGATGTCGGGATGGTCGTAGGGCGGGATGAGCGTCATGCCGTGGTCGTCGGCCAGCGACTGCCCGATGGCGGCGCGGTCCTCGGTGTAGCGGTCGTAGGTCACCACGGTGGCGCCGTAGCCGCGGGTGGCCGCCACCTTGGCCGCCGGGGCATCCGTCGGCATGACGATCGTGGCCGGGATGTCGAGCAGCTGGGCCGACAGGGCGATCGCCTGGGCGTGGTTGCCCGACGAGAACGAGACCACGCCGGCGGCGCGCTGGGCGTCGTCGAACTGGGACAGGGCGTTGTAGCCACCCCGGAACTTGAAGGCACCGACGCGCTGCAGGTTCTCACACTTGAAGAACAGGGTGGCGCCGACCTCCTCGTCCAGTCGCCGCGAGGTCATGACCGGCGTGCGATGGGCGACACCGTCAAGTCGTCCAGCCGCAGCCTGCACGTCGGCGAAGGTCGGCACGTCGCTCGGGATCGGCAGGTCGTCCCTGGAGTCGCTCATGCCGTGCGTCCGTCCCGCGTGGCGACGTGGAGATGTTCGTCGAACCGCGGACCGTACACCTGCACGCCCGCCACGTCGGCCCAGTCGCCGGCGTCACTGCCGCCATCACCGATCCACCCGTGTCGCGCCAGTCGCGCCGTGACCTGGGCATCGGTCTCGGCCGTGAGCACGGGTTCCCCAGCCCCGGCCAGCCCGGCCCGTGCGGCGAATGCCAGGGGACCCAGTGAGGGGGTCACCAGCGCCGGCGTGAAGGTCGTGAGCAGGAGCCGGCTGCCGGCCGGTGTGCGGCGCGCCAG
>DATFMD010000109.1:0-5821 GCA_035267125.1 Nitriliruptoraceae bacterium
GCGCGTGCCCAGCGGTTCGCCGGGGCGACGGACCGACACGTTGGCGTCGACACGCATCGACCCCTGGTCCATGCGGGCGTCGGACACCCCGAGCGTGGCCACGATGCCACGCAGTTCACGGACGTAGGCCTGGGCGGTCTCGGCGTCGTGGATGTCGGGGTGGGACACGATCTCCATCAGCGGCACCCCGGCGCGGTTGTAGTCGATCAACGAGGTGTCGGCGCCGTGGAGGCGACCGGATCCGCCCAGGTGCGTGGACTTGCCCGTGTCCTCCTCCATGTGGAGGCGCTCGATGCCGACCCGGACCGGTTCGCCCTCCACCTCGAGGTCGAGTTGGCCCTCGGAACAGATCGGGATGTCGTACTGCGAGATCTGGTAGTTCTTGACCAGGTCGGGATAGAAGTAGTTCTTGCGGTGGAACTGCGAGGTCTCGTTGACGTGGCAGCCGATGGCCAGGCCGATCAGTGCGGCAGCGCGCACGGCGGCGCCGTTGACGACCGGCAGTGATCCCGGCTGGCCGGTGCAGACCGGGCAGACGTTCGTGTTGGGCTCCTCACCGAAATGGGTGAGGCAGCCGCACCACATCTTGGTGGTGGTGTTGAGTTCGACGTGGACCTCCAGGCCCACGACCAGTTCCCAACCATCCTTGACGGTGGTCACCATGGCGTCTCCTCTGTGCGTGCTGCTGTGGTGGTGCGTGCTGCTGTGGTGATGGTGCGTGCTGCGATGAGGTCGGTGCGGGCAGTGGCGCCCGCGTGGTGGCTACGGCGCGGCGACGGCGTTGGGGCCCGACGGGATCCACGTTCGGTCCAGGTCGGCCTCCAACGCACGGGCCACTCGATAGCAGCGGTCGTCGCCGAGCAACGGGCCCATGACCTGCAGCCCGGTCGGCAACCCGTTGTCGTCGACGCCGTTGGGCACCGACACCGCCGGCACCCCGGCCAGTGACGCCGGCACCGTCGCGACGTCGTTGCGGTACATCTCCAGCGGATCGTCGACCTTGTCGCCCAGCGGGAACGCCACGCTCGGGGACGTCGGCGACACCAGCACGTCGACCGTCTCGAACGCGGTGGCGAAGTCCTGGGCGATCAGGCGCCGCACCTTCGACGCCTGGGCGTAGTAGTCGTCGTAGTAGCCCGACGACAGCGCGTGGGTCCCGATCATGATGCGGCGCTTGACCTCGGCCCCGAACCCGGCGGCGCGGGTCGCGGCGTTCATCTCCTCGGCGGTGGGTGCGTCGACGCGCAGGCCGTAGCGCACCCCGTCGAACCGGGCCAGGTTGGACGATGCCTCCGACGGTGCCACCAGGTAGTAGGCCGGCAGCCCCCAGGGTGCGTGCGGCAGGGATGCCTCCACGATCGTCGCCCCCAGGGACTCGAGTCGGGCCAGCGAGTCGGCGAAGGCTGCCGTGACGGCGGGCTGGTAGCCCTCACCCGCCAGTTCGCCCACGACGCCGATGGTCATGCCTGCGACCCCGTCGTCCAGGCCCGCGAGCAGGTCCGGCAGCGGTGCGCCGATCCGGTCGGGATCGATGGAGGTCGAGTCACGCGGGTCATGGCCCGCCAGCACGGTCTGCAGCAGGGCCGCGTCGGTCACCGTGCGTGCGAACGGCCCGGCCTGGTCGAGCGACGACGCGAACGCGACCATGCCGTAGCGCGACACGGTGCCGTAGGTCGGCTTGCCGCCGACCAGCCCACACAGGGCCGCCGGCTGGCGGATCGACCCACCGGTGTCGGTCCCGATGGCCAGCGGGGCCTGCAACGCCGCGACCGCGGCGGCGGAGCCACCCGAGGACCCACCCGGCACGCGCGACAGGTCCCACGGGTTGCGGGTGGGGCCGAAGGCGGAGTTCTCGGTCGACGAACCCATCGCGAACTCGTCCATGTTGGTCTTGCCCAGGACGATGACGTCGGCGGCACGCAACTTCTCGGTGATCGTGGCGTCGTAGGGCGGCACCCAGTGCTCGAGCATGCGCGACCCGACGGTGGTCGGGGCCCCGCGCATGGCGATCAGGTCCTTGAGCGCCAGCGGCACCCCGGCCAGTGGCCCGAGGTCACGGCCGGTCACCCGCCGCTGGTCGACGTCGTCGGCGTGGCGACGGGCCTGGTCGGCAACCACCGCCAGGAAGGCGTGGACGTCGGTGTCGCCCGAGCCGTCACCGTCGGTGGCAGCGATGCGATCGAGGTGGGCGTCGACGACCTCGCGCGCGGAGATCTCGCGGGCGGCCATGCGGGCACCCAGGCCCGCAGCCGTGTCGGTCAGCAGTTCTGCAGTCACGATGGGCCTTGTCGAAGGATGACTGACGGAAGGTCGGTGGCGCGCGCTCAGGCGTCCTCGGCAACGATCCGGGGGACGGCGAAGCGGTCGTCGCGGGCGTCGGGCGCCCCGGCCAGCACCTGGTCGCGGGGAAGTGACGGACCCGGGAAGTCGTCGCGCATCACGTTGGTCACCGGGAACGGGTGGATCATGGGCTCGACCTCGTCGGCCGCCACCTCACCCACCTGCTCGGCGAGATCCAGGATGTCGGACAGCTCGTGGCTGAGATCGGCGACCTCGGCATCGGTGAGGTCGAGGCGGGCCAGGCGGGCGACGTGGCGCACTTCTGCTTCGGACAGGGCCATGGGCGATCCTTCGGACAACGGGAGGGGCAGCCTATGCGATGCAGGCGATCAGCTTGATTCGAGGGTGGCGCGGACGTGGGCAGCGACGGCGCCGACCTCGGCCGGCAGGACCACCATGCGTTCCTCGCGTTCCAGCAGGTCGGCCATGTGGTCGGGCAACGGTGGATGGACGCCCGTGGCGGCGGCGACGGCGGCGGGGAACTTGGCCGGGTGGGCCGGTCCCAGCACCACCATCGGATCACGCGACGGGTGGTCGTCGCGGTCGACGCGGGCGGCGTGGACCCCGACCGCCGTGTGGGGATCGATCAGGCGCCCGGTCTCGTCGTGCACGGCCGTGATGGCAGCAGCGGTCGCCGCCTCGTCGGCACGATGGGCGCCGAACAGTTCCCGGACCGCGCCCAGGCGGGCCGCGTCCACCTCGAAGGCGCCGTCGGACTCGAGCGCGGCCATGTCGGCGGCGACGAGATCGCCGTCGCGACCATGGATGTCGAACAGCAGGCGCTCGAAGTTCGACGACACCTGGATGTCCATCGACGGCGACATGGTGGGGGTCACGGCCCCCAGCTCGTGGCGCCCCGTGGCCAGGAATCGCGCGAGGATGTCGTTGGAGTTCGTGGCGATGACCAGGCGCGAGATGGGCACACCCATCTGCTGGGCGGCGTACCCGGCGTAGATGTCGCCGAAGTTGCCGGTCGGGACGCTGAAGGCCACCTCGCGGTCCGGCGCGCCCAGCGCCACCGCGGCAGTCACGTAGTAGACGATCTGGGGCAGGACGCGGGCCCAGTTGATCGAGTTGACCCCCGACAGGGACACCTCGTTGCGGAACTCGGCATCGTTGAACAGCGCCTTGAGGATGCGCTGGGTGTCGTCGAAGGTGCCCTCGACCGCGATGTTGTGGACGTTGTCGTCCAGCACGGTCGTCATCTGGCGTCGCTGGACCTCGGTGGTGCGCCCGTGGGGATGCATCACGAAGATGGTGGCACGCTCCGAGTGGCGCACGGCCTCGATGGCCGCCGACCCGGTGTCGCCCGACGTCGCGCCCACCAGCGTGATGCGGTCGCCCGTCTGCGCCAGGACCAGGTCGTAGAGGCGACCCAGCACCTGCATCGCGACGTCCTTGAACGCCAGCGTCGGCCCGTGCCACAGCTCCATGAGCCACTCGTTTGGGCCGAGTTGGGACAACGGCGCGACCCCCTGGTGCTGGAAGCCGGCGTAGGCCTCGTCCAGCACTGTTGCCAGGTCGTCGTCAGCGATCCCCCGGCCCTCGGTGCCTTCACCCGGTGCATCGATGAAGGGTCGCATGACCCGGAACGCGATCTCGGGATAGGTCAACGACGCCATGGCCCGCAGGTCGTCTGCATCGAACCAGGGCCATTCGTCGGGGACGAACAGCCCACCGTCTTCTGCCAGGCCCATCATCATCGCGCCGATGAAGTCCTCGGCGTCGTGGCCCCGGGTGCTGGAGTAGCGCATCTGGCGGTCCTTTCACCGGGGCGACCGTAGCCTGCCGAGCCCCCCTCGGACATCGCTCGATGGGTGCCATCGGGGTGGCCCACGAGGGCGCTCAGTCGCCCGACTCGGCCTGGTCACGACCCGCGGTCGCCTGGCGGTTCATGGCATCCGCAGCCTCGGCAATCGTCGGGGGGCTGAACCCCCAGGCCAGGCCCTGCCACACGCTCTTTGCCCACCCGTAGCCCAGGATCGGCACGGCGATGTTGGCCAGCACGCCGGCGATCGTGACGGCCGTCCACGGCACGTCCGGCCAGAACGCGACGATGCCACCGACGGTGACGATGGCGAACACCGCGAGCACCATGGCCATGATCACGACCATGGATCCCAACCAGAACCCGTCCTCACGCTCGAAGTGCAGGCCACAGGTCGGGCAGTCCTCCTTGAGGTCGGTGATCCCCCTGAAGATCCCGCGGGACCCACACGCGGGACAGCGGCCCGTGATGCCCCACCACACGACCGTGCCCAGCGACGGACCGGTGCGGGACATGGTTCCTCCACGAAACGGGGCAGCACCCCACGGTATCGCTGCCACCCACCTGCTCTGTAGCCTCGATGGCATGTCCGCCCAGACCGTCGGAGGTCGTCCCGCCATGCCAACCGCATTCATCGCCGTCGATGTCCAGAACGACTTCTGCGAGGGCGGGTCCCTGCCCGTCCAGGGAGGTGGCGACGTCGCCCGAGCAATCACGCGCCACCTGGACGATGCCTCCGACGACTACGACCTCGTCGTGGCCACTCGCGACTTCCACATCGACCCCGGGGCCCACTTCTCCGACGACCCCGACTTCGTCGACTCGTGGCCGCCGCACTGCCGCGTCGACACCCCCGGCGCGTCGTTCCATCCCGGACTGGACGTGACGAAACTGGACGTCATGGTGTCCAAGGGGGCCCACGAGGCGGCCTACTCGGGATTCGAGGGTGCGACCGACGACGGTGCGCCGCTGGTCGACGTCCTGCGTGGCCACGACATCACCGACGTGGTGATCGGGGGCCTCGCCACCGACCACTGTGTGCGCGCCACGGCGCTGGACGCCGTCGCGAACGGCTTCACCACGACCGTCGACCTGGACCTTGCCGGTGGCGTCGCTGCCGACACCACGGCCGCCGCCATCAACGAACTCGACGCTGCCGGCGTCCACCTGCTGCACGCGCCGTAGCGCCCCGCGAAACGACACGAATGCGTATCAGCGCGCCACGGACTTCCTCCCAGTTCTCGCTCGACCAGATCGGTCGAGGGCACGACAACGGGGGAACCAATGAGCACGACCACGGCAGGACCATGTCCGACTGCCCGACAACTCTGGGAACGCACGCACTGCCTGCGCAGCGTCTCCAAGGACGTCAAGGGTGAACTGACCCGCCTGGACCTCGACCATCGCAAGTGCGAGACCGAGGCCGGCTCCTGCGCCACGCTGGTGACCGACCACCTGCTGCGCGCGCGTCTCGAGTCACACGAGCCCTGCGACGACCGCCGACCCGACACCGACGGCGAGCTCGTCGTCCGCCGCCTCGTCACCACCTTCCGCGACGACGACGGCCACAACCGCGGTGTGCACGCCGGCGAGTTTCGCTGGCGCAGCAAGGGATTGGTCATCGAGGGCCGCCTGCGCGGCATGACCAACGTCGGCACCCACCGACGGCCCGCCTTCGACGACTGCCAGGAATGCCACAGCCCCGGCATGATG
>DATFMD010000110.1:0-6962 GCA_035267125.1 Nitriliruptoraceae bacterium
GGATCCGCACCGTCTACTTCCAGGGCCACCCCGAATACGACGCGGTCAGCCTCCTCAAGGAGTTCAAGCGCGAGGTGAACCGCTACAGCGACGGCGACCTCGACGAACTGCCGCCCTACCCGGACAACTACCTGCTGCCGCCCGCAGCCCTGCTGGCCCGTGACCACCTCGACCGGGCACACCGCGCCCGCCACGCCGGCCGGCCGGCACCCGAGTTCCCGGAAGCCCAGATGACGGCATGGTTGGACAACACGTGGCGTGACACCGGCAAGGCGATCTTCAACAACTGGCTGGGCATGGTCTACCGGCTCACCGATGTCAACCGCGGGGTGCCGTTCATGGCCCACGTCGACCCCGACGACCCGATGGCATCACTGGGTTGATCGCCCCACGGGCTGACAACTGCCGCTCCGCATGCCACGATTGCCCTCCACCACGAGGATGACCACGCATGCATGACGAGACCCTTGCAATCCACGCCGGCTACGAGTCCGAGGCCACCACGAAGGCCGTGGCCGTGCCGATCTACCAGACAGTCGCCTACGAGTTCGACGACGCCCAGCATGGCGCGGACCTGTTCGACCTGGCGGTGCCGGGCAACATCTACACGCGCATCATGAATCCGACCCAGGACGTGCTCGAACAGCGCGTCGCGGCGCTCGAGGGTGGTGTCGCCGGCCTGGCCACCAGTGCCGGCATGGCGGCGATCAACTACTCGATCCTCAACCTTGCGACCAACGGCGACAACATCGTGTCGGTGCCGCAGCTGTACGGCGGCACCTACACGCTGTTCGCCCACATGCTGCCGGCGCAGGGCATCGAGGTGCGCTTTGCCGAGGACGACTCGGCCGACGCCATCGGTGCCCTGATCGACGACCGCACCAAGGCGGTGTTCGTCGAGACGATCGGCAACCCGGCCGGCAACATCCCCGATCTCGAGGCCATCGTCGCGGTGGCGCATGCGGCTGGCGTGCCGGTGGTGGCGGACAACACCGTGCCGACACCCTCCCTGCTCAAGCCGATCGACTGGGGCGTCGACATCGTCGTGCACTCGATGACCAAGTACATCGGCGGCCATGGCACCACCGTCGCAGGCATGATCATCGATGGCGGCATCTTCGACTGGGCAGCCAATGCCGATCGCTTCCCGCAGTTCTCCACCCCGGAACCGGCCTACCACGGCCTGGTCTACACCGACGCGCTGGGCCCGGCGGCCTTCATCGGTCGTGCCCGCACGGTGGCGCTGCGCAACACCGGTTCGGCGATCAGTCCCTTCAACGCCTGGCAGATCCTGCAGGGCATCCAGACGCTGCCGCTGCGCATGGAGCGCCATGTCGCCAACGCGCAGGCCGTCGCCGAGTACCTGCAGGGCCACGATCGCGTGACGTGGGTCGAGTACGCCGGGCTGCCGTCCTCGCCGTTCCACGACCTGGCCACCAAGTACACCGGTGGCAGGCCCTCGGCACTGTTGTCGTTCGGCATCGACGGCGGCTTCGACGCCGGCGTCGCCTTCTACGACAAGCTCGAACTGTTCACGCGGCTGGTCAACATCGGCGACACCAGGTCGCTGGCCGCCCACCCCGCCTCGACGACCCATCGCCAGCTCAGTGAGGAGGAACAGGTCACGGCCAAGGTTCGCCAGGACATGATCCGCCTGTGCGTGGGCATCGAACACATCGACGACCTGCTGGCCGACCTCGACCAGGCGCTCGCAGCCGCCGGCTGAGACCCCGAGGCAGGGTGAGGCCGCCTTGCGCGCGATCGTCATGGCGCCGGGAAGCCTGCAGGCACCGTGCCCCGTCACGGGTTGTCACGGTGCCCCGTCACCGGTCGTCTCTGCGTCGCGACACGCGCAGTCACGGCAACAGCAGGCACGAGTCGCCGAACTCGTGCCACAGGTAGGGCCCGGCCAGCGCGGACGCATAGGCCGAGCTCACGAGGTCATGTCCTGCCACCGCCTCCAGCAGCAACAGGTGTGACGCTCGCGGTGCGTGCCACCCGGTGATCAGCCCGTCGACGGTGCGGGCGGGCCGATCCGGTCCCAGCACCAGGTCGGTCCAGCCGCGACTCGGTGCCACCGTCCCGTCGGGTGTCGCCACGGTTTCCAGTGCGCGCACCACCGTGGTGCCGGTCGCCACGACCCGGCCGCCGCGAGCACGGGTGCGGTTGACCAGGTCGGCAGTGACGGCGGGCACCTCGTACGGCTCCGGGCGCGGTGACTCGTCGGCGTCCAGGGACGACACCCCGGCGTGGAGGGTGAGCGGGGCGAGGGTGATGCCGCGGCGCACCAGGTCGGTGACCAGCGTCGGCGTGAACGGGCGACCGGCGCTGGCCATCTCGGCGCTGGCGCCGCCTCGGATCGGGTCGCGTGACCACGCCGTCGGCGCCAGGTTCGCGAAGACGGTCTGGCGCAGTGACAGTGGGAAGTCGCCGGGGGAGTGGGCATAGGTGATCGGTCGGGCGTGCCGGTGCAGGTGGGTGGTGACGGACGTGGGGACGTCCAGGGTCGCATGCCACACGCGGACGCCGCCGGGCCGGTCGTCGGCAGGTGCGTGCAAGCGGACCGTGCCGGTGGGGTGCAGTTCGATGATGTCGCCGACCTCGGCATCCAGGATCGGAGCCGTGCCGTCGGGGCGACGCAGTTCCAGCTCCCAGGCGTCGTCGCGCTTCGTCGACAGGTGGACGACCACGGCGCGACGATCGCCACGGGCAGCAAGGACGCCGGGCAGGGCCGCAGCCATGGTCGGGCTCGTGTTGACCACCACGAGGTCGCCGGGATCGAGGTGGTCGCCGACGTGGGCGAACGTCGTGTGGGTGACGAGGCGGCGTCGAGCGACCAGCAGCCGAACCCGGTCGCGCGCCAGGCCGCGATGTTCGGGTGGGACGGTGGCCTCGCGTTCGGGCGGCAGGTCGAAGTCGAGTCCGGCAGTTCGGTGCGCCATCGAGTTCACGACGGCACCGCGATGGCCGCGGGGACCAGGTCCTTGGCGCGGTGGCGGCCGCTGGGCGCTCGAGCCTCCACCAGGGCCATGATCGGTTCGACGACCGTTTCGGGCAACGGACGGTCGCTGATGTCCTGGTCCGGAAAGGCCCGCTGGTGCATGGCGGTGCGCAGGTCTCCCGGGTCGACGGCGTGGACGTGCCAGGTCGGGTGCTCCACGGCCAGCACTGCAGTCAGGTGGTCCAGGGCGGCCTTGGATGCGCCGTAGCCACCCCAGCCCTCCCACACGCCGATGGCGGCGTCGGAGGAGATGTCGATGATGGTGGCGTCGTCTGCAAGGTGTGGGCGCAGTGCCTGGACCACGGCCATCGGGGCGACGACGTTGGTGTCCAGCAGGGTCCGCAGGTCGTCGGGCGCGAGGTGTTCGAGGCGAGGCAACGGACTGGGGCCGAGCGTGCTGGCGTTGTTGACGAGCAGGTCGACTGGTCCGAGCGCGGCAACCGTGGTGGCGAGGTCGTGGCGATGGGCGGGATCGGTGACGTCGCCGACCACGGCCGTCACCGTGGTCGTCTGGGCCAGGTCGTCCGCCGCGTCCAGCAGGTCGCGGGCCGTTCGTGCGGTCACCACCACCTCCCAGCCGTGGCGGGCCAGGCCGGTGGCGACTGCTCGGCCCAGGCCTTGCGACGCGCCGGTCACGACGGCGCGTCTGCCGTTGCCGCGGTGGCGTGGTCGGGCGGATGGCTGGGTGCTCATCGTGGTCTCCGGTGAGAAGGGTCGTGGTGGGCGCGGACGCCGGGACGAGGGGACGTCCCGATGCTGTGCCGGAAGGTAGAAGTTGAAGTAAGCTTGAAGTCAACCCCCACCGCTCCACGACCGCGGCAGGAACTCGCGATGGACGACTGGCTGACCGTCACGCAGGTGGCTGATCGCAGCGGGTTCGCGGCCTCGGCGTTGCGCTACTACGAGTCCGAGGGACTCCTCGAGGCCGACCGGACTCCGGGCGGTCGACGTCGCTACACGCGCGACGTGCTGCGTCGTCTGGCCTTCATCGCCGCAGCGAAGCACGTCGGCCTGTCGTTGGACGAGATCCGCGCCGCACTGGACCTGTTGCCCCGCGGTCGCACGCCAACGAAGGCGGACTGGACCCGCATCTCGCGATCGTGGCGGTCGCGGCTCGATGCCGAGATCGAGGCGCTCGAGGCGCTTCGTGACGGCCTCGACGGGTGCATCGGGTGTGGGTGCCTGAGCCTGGCACGATGTCGCATCAGCAACCCGCAGGACACGATGGCCACGCGCGGCCCAGGCGCAGCCTTCCTCCCCGACCCGCTCCACCCCGAGTCACACGGCTGACAGCCCCGACGTGGGTGATCGACCGACCCGGTCCTGTCAGGCCGGCGCCACGATCGGCTCGCCCCACCACTGGATCCAGCGTCCATGGGCATGGGCCGTGGCGACGTGTTCCACGTGTCGCCGCCCATCGCGCCATCGGTACCACCCCAGCACGGTCTCGTCGCGCTCCTCCCAGCCCTGCGGCACGACCAGCCCGGGCGTGCGGCGCGGCGACTCGAACGTCACCAGCGTGAGGTCGCGCCGGGTGCCGATCTCGTCGAGGCCGGCCAGGAACGTCGCCTGGCGCTCCGGGGTGAGGTAGTTCATGACCCAGGACGTCGTGAGGCAGGCGTGCAGGTCGGGCGGGACCAGCGCGAGCACCGCATCGAGGTCGTCCACCGCGTCTGCTCGTCGCACCGGGAGGCCCTGGCTGCGGACGTGGTCCAGCGCGCGCTGCAGTCGTCGGAAGCGTGGCAGGTCACCGGGCCACACGCACGCGAGCAGCCAGCGAAATTCGTCCGGATCGGCGAGGTCGGCGGGTGAGCGGTCGATGCCCAGTCGCCACGCGATGTCGGGCATCCGGGCGGGGACGGGCACGGCTCCATCCACAACGGTCACCAGGTCCAGTGGCGGGACCAGTGGGTCGGGGCTGGCCACGACCCGGTGGCCGGGGGACCCTGCCTGCGGACGGCTGGCGGGAGCCAGGACGTCGACGTCGACGGTGTCGGCGGCCCGACCCTGCACGTAGTGGTGGGTGCAGCGATCGAGCAGGAGCGTGCTGCCGCCGCTGGTGCCCACGTCGACCAGGGCCAGGGGTCCGACCTCGTCCGCCAGGCGGGCCAGCAGGACCACCAGCACGGTGGACCGCTCGATCGAGTTCGTCTGGGTCGACCGGGTTGCGACCAGGTGGGTGATCGCGTCGCGGTGCGTCGTGGTGAAGTCGCGCAGCGCCGGCTCGGGGTCATCGGTGCGTGGCTGCGCCACGATCGTGGCGTAGTGCTCGCCCAGGGGATGGTCGATGCCCCCGAGCAGCAGGTGGTGGATCGCTGCGTACACCAATGGGGGGTTGCGCTGGGTCGGACGCGCAGCCAGCAGGAGCGAGGCCAGGTCCTGATCGCCGGCGAAGACCAGCCCCATGCGCGAGTAGAGCGCGTCACGTTCGGTGTGGCGCGTGGCGAACTGCAGGAACCACTCCTGGGCAGCCCGGGCGTCGTCCACGGTCACCTGGGGTGCCTACTTGTAGTTGGTGAACCGCAGGGGGGCGTCGTGGTCCCCGTCGCGCACCGCCTTCTGGATCGCCTGGAGGTCGTCGCGCTTCTTGCCGGCGACGCGCACCTTGTCACCCATGTTGGTCGGTGTCACCTTCAGCTTGGTCGCCTTGATGTCCTTGACGATGCGCTTGGCCAGGTCGGCAGGCATCGTCGTGACCAGCCCGATGTCGATCCTGGTCCGGCCACCGCCGACCTGGCGTGGGTCGCCCACCTCCATCGCCTTGAGGCTGACCTTGCGCTTGACGAACTTGTCGCGCAGGACGTCCAGTGCAGCCTTGGCGCGGTCCTCGGACACCGACTCGACCTGGATGGCGTCGTGGTCGCCCAGCCAGGCAATCACCGTGTCGGTCTGCTTGAAGTCCCAGCGTTGGGCGACTTCGCGGGCTGCCTGGTTGATCGCGTTGTCGACCTCTTGCTCGTCGACTCCTGCCTCGATGTCGAAGCTTGCGTCCGCCATGGCCATCCCTTGTCTCGTCGAACGTGTGCTCGCAGCTGTCGGTCGCGATCCTAACCGGCCAGTGCGGCGCGGCCGTCCCATGTGTCCGGTCGATGCACCGGCCACGCGGGCCGGATTCGTGGTTTGCGTCCCACCGCGGGGGCAGTACCCTCCATCCGTCCACGGAGGGATGCCCGAGTGGCCAAAGGGACCCGGCTGTAAACCGGTTGGCTTAGCCTTCGCAGGTTCAAATCCTGCTCCCTCCACGCACCCCCTTGCACAACGGCGTCGTTCGGCCCTGTCGAGCACGCCCGCATCACACGCATCCAGCCCCTGGCGGCCATCGCTACGCTGGATGCCCACGCCCTCGTAGCTCAGTCGGTAGAGCACATCCATGGTAAGGATGGGGTCCGCGGTTCGATTCCGCGCGAGGGCTCTGGTCATGACCGTGTCAGCCTCTGCAGTCCACCTCCTCGCCGAATGGCCCGAGGTTCCCCCTGCCCCGGCAGGCACGTTCTCACCCGAGGCGGCGTAGCTCAGGGGTAGAGCAAGCGACTCATAATCGCTGTGTCGGTGGTTCAAGTCCACCCGCCGCTACCACCGTCACCGACCGACGCGAGCCGATCGGTGACGACGGCCAGCCGGACCGTTGCAGCCTGGACAGGCCCAACGGGCAGGGTTGGCCACTGTCACGCATCGAGCGTGACGGCTATCATCTCCAGCCGGCACCCGCCTGAAGTCGGGATCGCCGAAACCGACAGATCACTCGGTACGAGCCCCGTGCCGATGCTCGGTCCCGACCGGACCGACCCACCACGACGCCCTTTCGCAGGAGGCCTGACGACATGGCCAAGGAAAAGTTTGAGCGGACGAAGCCGCACATGAACATTGGCACGATTGGTCACGTTGACCATGGGAAGACGACGTTGACTGCGGCGATCACGTTTGTGTTGGCCAAGCATGTCGAGGGCAATGTTGCGTCGGC
>DATFMD010000111.1:0-6465 GCA_035267125.1 Nitriliruptoraceae bacterium
CCGGCATCGACAGACCGCCGAGCAGCACCAGGGCGGGCACGACCAGGAAGCCACCGCCAGCCCCCACGAGTCCGGTGACGGCCCCCACGGCGACGCCGTCGACGACGATGCGACCGGCGTGGCGCGGGGAGGGACTGCGTGCCCCCACCTCGTCCGGGGAGGGAGAGGAAGGGCCGGCGGGGCGACGATCGCGAAGCATGGCGACGGCGGTCACCGCCATCATGATGCCGAACGCGACCAACAGCCAGTCACCCGGGATGAAGGCGGCGAGGCGGCCTCCGAGGTAGGCGCCGACCATGCCGGCACCGCCGAACACCAGGCCGGTGCGCACGTCCACGCGGCCGGACCGCCAGTGCTGGAAGGCGCCCACGGCCGCCGTCGACCCCACCACCAGCAGCGACGTGGCGATCGCGACCTTCGGGTCCTGTCCGGCCACGATGACCAGGATGGGGACCATCAGGATCGACCCGCCACCACCCAGCAGGCCGAGCGACACCCCGACCAGGACGGCCAGGCCGATGGCGAGGACGGTCATGCCGGCGTCGCGGCGGTCGCGTGGTTGGTGAGGCCCATGGACGTGGCAACGTCGTAGTCGTCGTCGACGGACACGACCTCGATGCCCCCTCGCGCGAGCAGCGAGGCCGCGATGCTGGCGCGGTATCCCGCGGCGCAGTGCACCCACGCGGTCTGGCCGTCGGGGACTTCGTGCATGCGATCGATCAACTCGTGCAGCGGGATGTGCAGCGACCCCGGGATGTGGGAGTCTGCGCGTTCGCTGTCGCGGCGGACGTCCAGGACGACGAAACCGTCAGGGTCCTGCGACATGGCCGCGGCCAGGCCGGCGAAGTCGACTGACTGGCGTTCTGCCAACGACCCGTCGGTCCAGCTCTCCGGGTCGCCGACCGCGGCTGCCGCTGGTCGATCGATGCCGATGCGCACCAGTTCCCGCTGCGCGGCGGCCACGTCGTCGGCGGTCGAACCCAGCAGCGTCAGCGGCGTCCCCCACGGGATCAGCCAGCCCAGCCAGGTGACGAAGCTCTCCTCGTCGATGCCGAAGTTGAGGGTGCCGGGAACGTGGCGCGGCGCGAAGGCGGTCCGGCTGCGCAGGTCGACCACCCATTCGCCGGCATCCATGCGGCGCCGCAACTCGTCGGCATCCGCCAGCGCCGGTGGGGACAGGTCGGCCGGGTCGGGTCCGGCACTGTTGGCCGGGGCCATGTGGGCGTAGTAGGCCGGGTAGTCGTCCAGACCGGCGATGACCTCGTCGATGAAGGTCTCACGGTCCTGGCCCAGCACCGGGTTGCCCAGAGCCTCGTGGTGCAGCGTCGACTGGTCGGCGCCACTGGTCTCGGTGGCGGCACAGAACGATCCGAACCCGTGCGTGGGCAGCAGGGCCGTGTCGCCGGGCAGTTCGTCGACCAGGCGTCGTGCCGACTCCCACTGGTGGCTGGCGAGGTCGTGGGCGTGCTCCATGCCCAGCAGGTCGGGGCGCCCGGTCGACCCGTACAGCAGGGAACCGCCCGAGCACAGGACGGGCGGTTCGCCGTCCACCTCGAAGGCATAGGCGAGGTGGGTGTAGGTGTGACCCGGCGTGGCAACCACGCGGATGTTCATCGCACCTGCCTCCAGGACGTCGCCGTCGCGCACGCCGAGGCGATCGAATGCGACCTCGTCGTCGGCGTTGACCACGTAGGGCACGCCCAGGAGTTCGGCGAGGACGAACCCACCGGTCACGTAGTCGTTGTGGATGTGGGTCTCGAGGACGTGGCTGACCCTGGCGTCGTGGTCGTCGACGACGGCCAGGACGCGATCGATGTCACGTTGGGGGTCGACGACGACGGCGGTGCCTTCGTGGATCACGACGTAGCTGCGGTCACCCAGCCCCGGGGTGGCGATCGTGACGGCGTGCATGAGTGCTCCTGGGAGGTCGGTGAGTACGGCGACCGGGACAACGACGGCACCGCACAGAATATGTCCGGACAATTGCGCCACGTGCCTGGCGGGCGGAGGGCGCGCGTCCGTGGTCGTCCCCGCGGCCCCCGGGTCGGCGCCGACTCAGCCGGCGACACGGCAGCGCACGTCGACGGCGACCACTCCTTCGCCCCGGGGCCGGACGAACACGGGGTTGATGTCCAGCTCGCGGATCTCGGGTACGTCCTCGACCATTGCACCAACCCGCAGCAGCAGGTCGCGCAGGGCGTCGATGTCGGCGGGCGGGCTCCCGCGGCAGCCGTCGAGCAGCGGGCGCATGCGCAGACCGTCCAGCATCTCGTCCACGTCGCGGTCGGTCAGCGGTGTCACGCGCACCGACACGTCGCGCACGAGCTCGACCAGGGTGCCCCCGAGCCCGGTGACGACCAGGGGGCCGAACTGCGGATCGTGGTTCACGCCCACGACCATCTCGATGCCCGATGCCATCTCCTGGACCAGCCACGACCCGGCGTGGTCCGCCAGTCCGGCTGTCTCGAGTCGCTCCGACAAGCGATCGACTGCTGCGGCGGCCTCGGCTGGTGAAGTCAGGTCCAACTCGATGCCGCCCACATCGGTCTTGTGGATCGGTGCCGCGACCTTGATCGCCACGGGTCCGTCGATGGCTCGCTGGGCGTCGGCGGCCTCGTCCCGGGACCGCGCGATGCGGGACGTGGCCAGCGGGATGCCGTACGCCGCCAGCAGTGCCTGCGCCTCGGCCTGGCCCAGCCATGTGCCTCGGCCCCGTCCGCTGTCGGGCCCGGTTGTGGCAGGGGGGCCATCGGGCGGTTCCGGAGCAGTCGCCGCGATGGCGGCGTCCACGATCTCGCGGGCACGGTCCACCTCCATTCCGTCGGGCCTGACCACCGAGCCCAGCGGACGCGAGCGCCACCGGGAATGTGCAGCCACCCGACCCAGTGCCCGTGCGGCGTCCTCGGGAAAGCGGAAGTTCGGGATGCCGGCGTCGGCGAGTGCCGTCGGGCGCATCGTCGTCGACATGAACACGGTGACGATCGGGACCGGTGCCGTCATCGCCTCGCAGGCGGCGACCAGGTGCGTGGCGACGTCGGCACCCGACGTGGTGCCGGTTTCGACGAAGATCATGAGGACGGCGTCGACCTCACCGGATTCCGCCACCGTCTGCGTGGCACGGGCCATCCCGGCTGCAGTCGCCGAAGCCACCAGGTCCACGGGATTCGCGGTCCCGGCCTCGGCGGGCAGGAACTGGTCCAGGCGGTCGCGCAGGTCGGCGGTGAACGACGGGACGGCCAGACCGTTGGACTCGCAGGCGTCTGCCGCCAGGATGCCGGGACCACCGGCGTTGGTGACGATGCCGACGCCGACGCCATCCGGCAGCGGCTGCGTGGCCAGTACTGCGGCCACGTCGAACAGTTCCGCCAGCGTGTCCGTGCGGATGATGCCGGTCTGGGCGAACAGGGCTTCGACGGCGACATCGCCGGTGGACACCGCAGCCGTGTGGGACGAGGCGGCTCGTTCGCCGGCACCGGTGCGCCCGGACTTCACCGCGACGATGGGCTTGGTGCGGCTGATGCGACGGGCGATGCGCGAGAACTTGCGGGGGTTGCCGAACGATTCGAGGTAGAGCAGGATCACGTCGGTGTCGTCGTCCTCCTCCCAGTACAGCAGCAGGTCGTTGCCGGAGATGTCGGCCTTGTTGCCGACCGACACGAACGTGGACAGCCCCAGCCCGAGTGCCTCGACGTGCTCGATCACGGCCAGGCCCAGCGCTCCCGACTGCGACGACAGGGCGACCCGGCCCGGTCGGGGGAAGGTCGACGAGAACGTGGCGTTCATGCGGACCTCGGCGCCGGCATTCATGACGCCCATGCAGTTCGGGCCCACGATGCGCAGGCCGTGCCCACGGGCGATGTCGACCAGTTCGTCCTGCCTGGCGATGCCGTCGCCGCCCACCTCGGCGAACCCGGCCGACACGACACACACCGCCTTGACGCCCATCCGTCCGGCCTCGTCGACGACGTCGGGGACCCCATCGGCAGGAACGCACACGATGACCAGGTCGGGGGCCTCGGGCAGGTCCGACAGGCGGGCGTGGGCGCGCACGGACTGGACCACGTCGGCGGTGGCGTTGACCGGTTCGACGATGCCCTGGAACCCGCCCCGCAGGAGGTGGGCGAACACCATGCCCCCGATGGAGGTGACGTCGCGACTGGCGCCCACGACGGCCACCGACCGTGGGGCGAAGAAGCGTGCCAGGGCGTTGCGTGCGGCCTCGCGATCCGAGTCGTCCACGGCCCGCAGGAAGGTCTCGGACAGGGACAGCGCCATGTCCGACTGCACGGTGGACATGACACGACGGTCGTCGTGGTCGAAGCCGATGTCGCGGACCAGGCGCAGCATGCGCGCGTTCTCGGCCAGGATGTCCCCGCTGAGGGTGGTGATGCCGACGTCCAGTGCGACCTTGGCAACCTCGCGGACCAGGGCGGAGCCGATGCCGCGACCCTGTTGGCCGTCCTCCACGAGCGCGGCGAACTCGGCATGGTCTGGCTCGGGGCCGCGGATCCACCGCGCCACGCCCAGGATCCGTTCTCGTTCGCGGCCGGTGGTCGCGACCACGGCGAACTCGTCGGCGGGATCGAGGTGGGTGAACCGCTTGACGGTTTCGGACGTCATGGCGAAGTGGCCGTGGAAGCGCAGGCGGCGAGACTCCTCCGAGGTGCGGTCCCACATCGCCAACATGCGTTCGTCGTCGTCGGGCCGGATCTCCCTGATGCGCACGAGCGTGCCGTCGCGCAGGACGTGGTCTCTCGAAGTGAAGGTGGGCCGCACGGGTGCCGTCCAGGTCGTCGGTGGCGGTGCCAGCAAACCAACCGATGGTGGGACGTGCCTGCAGTTGGCCGGGTTCCTTGTCCGCCCGGTCGCGGTCCCACCCGGATGTCCAGCCACCGAGGTGGTCGGTGCGGCCCGGCCGGCGTTCGTGGATCCACCGTGGGCACTGGCCAGTGTCCGGGGATCCTCCGCGGGCAGAGACTCGCACGGATGTAGCCTCATGGTGCGCCCGACGGACCTCGTGGTTCGACTCTCGTGATTCGACGGGCGCGGTCCCGCGAGGCGAGGGTGGTCGATGGACGTCACCGTTCGGGCTGCGCTGCGCTACGTGATCGAGTCCGTGGCGCTGGCGATGGCCTTCGTCGGTGCGTTCCTGATTCGGTTCGAGGGCGCGATCCCGCCCGATCGCGTCACCCAGATGGTGGTCGTCCTGCCGGTGGTCGTGGTCGTCCAGGTGATCGCCCTGAACATCGCCGGGGTCGGTCGTCACTCGTGGCGGTACACGACCCTGCAGGACCTGGTCGACATCGTCGCCGCGCTGGCGGCCGTGGCAGGCGTGATGGTGGTGGTGCGGTGGATCGTCGGTGGCGGGGCCGAACTGCCATGGGGCGTGTTCGGATTGCCGTTCAGCGTGATCGCAGCCGACTGGATCCTTGCCGTGCTGGGACTGGCTGGACTTCGAGCCGTGCGGCGCCTGCAGTCCGAGGGCAGTGAGGCCCGTGAGGTCAAGGCCAGGTCGTCGGAGCGTCCGGTCAAGCGCGTCGTGCTGATCGGGGCCGGACGGGCCGGGGTGTTGACGGTCCGCGAACTCCGGCGACGTCCCCACATGGGCATGGAACCCGTTGCCTTCCTGGACGACGACCCCGCCAAGCGTGGTCGTCGTGTCGCCGGCCTGGACGTCATCGGGTCGGTCGACGACATCGGCCGCGTCGTGGAGGACCACGACGTCGAGTTGGCAGTGATCACGATCGCACAGATCGGGCGTGGCGACCTCGAACGGATCATCGAACTGTGCAACCGCGCCGAGATCGGCACCAAGATCGTGCCGGGCCTGTACGAGATCGTCAGCGGGTCGGTGTCGATCTCGCGCCTGCGCGACGTCGACATGTCCGACCTGCTGGGACGCCCGGTCGTGGAACTGGACGACCGCCCCACGATGGAACTGATCGCCGGACGCACCGTGATGGTGACGGGTGCAGGTGGTTCGATCGGCTCCGAACTGGTGCGCCAACTGATGCCCTTGGGGCCGGGCCACCTGGTCATGGTCGACCAGTCCGAACCTGCGCTGTGGTCCATCCACCGCGAGGTCGAGACCTCCCACCCCGACACCCGCCGAACGGCCGTCATCGCCGACGTGTGCGACGTCGATCGAATGCGACGCATCCACGCCGAGTTGCGACCCGACGTGGTCGTGCACGCTGCCGCGCACAAGCACGTGCCGATGATGGAGTCGAACCCGGGTGAGGCGATCAAGAACAACGTCGGCGGGACACGGACGGTCCTGGATCTCGCGCTGGAGTTCGGCGTCGACCGATTCGTCATGGTCTCCACCGACAAGGCGGTCAACCCGACGTCGGTGATGGGTGCGACCAAGCGACTGGCGGAACGCTACGTGCAGCACGTGGCGCGTTCGACCGGCTTCCACGCCGCCTCGGTGCGCTTCGGCAACGTGCTGGGCTCGACCGGCAG
>DATFMD010000112.1:0-3301 GCA_035267125.1 Nitriliruptoraceae bacterium
GTGGGGGCGCTGTTGGAAGCCGATGCGTTTCATCCGGCCCGCAGTGGGCGCGCACATTTGGAGATCCTGGCGGCCGCCTCAGGACGACCGCGCCAGCGAGTCGACGACGTGCTGGACAGGGTGGGGTTGGTGGACGCGGCAGATCGAGCCGCGGGTGGCTACAGCCTGGGGATGCGCCAGCGCCTGGGGATCGCCGGGGCCCTGCTGGCCGATCCCAGCGTGTTGATCCTGGACGAACCGGCCAACGGCCTGGACCCGCAGGGTGTCCGTGGGCTGCGAAGCCTGCTGCGTGATCGGGCCCGCAACGGCGCCAGTGTGCTGGTCTCGAGCCACCAGCTGGCCGAGATGGCGTTGATCGCCGACGAGGTCATCGTGATTCGCGAAGGCGCACTGATCACCCACGACCGGGTGGACGCCCTCACCACTGAGCACAACCGGGCACTGTCCGTGCGCAGTCCCGAGGCTGAACGACTCGGGCAACTGCTGCAACAGGCTGGCGGACGGGTCCACCCCGACGGCGCTCCGGATCGGTTCGTGGTGGAAGACCTCGACGCACCCACGGTGGCACGGCTGGCCCTGGATGCGCGCATCGAAGTCCACGAACTGGCCGAACGCACCCACTCGCTCGAGGATGTCTTCCTCGACCTGACCGCCGCTTGAAGACTGGACCGCTCATGCGTCGCCAACTCCACGCCGAATTCCTCAAGCTCCGCTCCGTTCGGACGACATGGCTGTTCCTCGCCGTCACGGCCGCCGTCGTAGCGCTCGCGGTCATCGCCCAGGCCGTCACCGCCAGTGGTGGTGACGACCTCCCGCCCCTGTCCGACCCGGAAACCCAGTTGATGTTGTTCCAGTCGGCATCTGGCCTTGCCCCCGTGATCGCGGTCCTGCTCGGAACCCTCGGGCTGGCCACCGAGGTACGCCATCACACCTTGGCGTCGACCTTCCTGGCCGAACCGCGGCGGACACGTGTGCTGGCCGCAAAGTCAGTGGCCACGTTCACCCTTGGCGCTGTGTTGGGGCTGGTCGCTGCCGCGACAGCCGTCACCGGAAGCTGGCTGGTGCTGTTGGCGACATCCAACGACGTCGTGGCCGACACCGACCGGGTCCTGGCGTCGGTGGCGGGCACGATGTTCGCGGCTGCGCTGGCAGCCCTGCTCGGACTGGGCATTGGCGGGATCGTCCGCAACCAGGCTGCTGCGATCGGCGCTGCACTGATCGTGATGTTGGCGGTGGAACCCCTGCTGGGAGCATTCGTGCCCAGTTTCGCCGCGTGGCTGCCATCGGCCATCGCGTCGCGGATCGCGGGCGCAGCCCCGCAGGCCGACCCGGGTCTTGTGGCCTCAGCGGGCCTGTATGGCGCCTACGTCGCCGCCGCCCTGGGGGCGGCAGCAGTGGTCGTGCGCCGCGCGGACGTGTAACGGGGCACGCGGCAGTGCATCATGACCACACCATCCAGGACCGGACCCATCGTGGTCACCGGCGCCCCGGTCGCGTCGGACAGGCGCCGATCTGCGGGGTCGATGGCTGACGCCCAGGTGGTCGTGCACCTCGCCTGTGCTGGAACCACGCAGGCCCAACACCTACATCGCAGCCAATCTCGATGCTGCACGGGCGACCGACCAGCCCGACGTGCAACGATCCGACAGACGACGGACTCACATCGGCGTCGCCTCAGGCATCCGCTCGGCCAGGGTCTGGGTCGAGGCGGGTGCCTGGCGTGACAGCAGCCGGACACTATCCCCGGGACGGAGTTCGTCGACAAGGGGGAACGGGATCACCTGGTCGTCCCGGCGAACCGCCAGCGGCAGGCCCGACCTGCCGCTGCGCAGCCGTTGCAGCATGCCGTCCGGATCGTCGACGCCGACGGTCGTCACGGCGGCCTGGCCGTCGTCCAGCCATCGTCCCCACCGCTCGATGTCGACCGGGCCATCGAACAGCGGTCCGGCGCTGCGGGTCGCGAGCAGGCGATCTGTGGAGCCATTGGTGTCCCCGGCCGAGGCGATCCGGATCTCGGGCACCGCGAAGTCGTCCTGGGCGATGTCGGCGACGAGGACGTTGACCTCCGTGTTCGGGGTCATGGCCACGAGCAGGCCGGCCTCGTCGGCCCGGGCCCGGCGCAGGCTGTCCGGATCGAGGGCATCTCCCGTGACGGCCCGCAGGCCGGCCTGGCGACACTGTGCGGAGCGGTGCGGGTTCGCGTCGAGCACCCACACGTCCCGGTCGCCGGACAGGGCCTCCGCCCAGACCTGGGCGACGGGTCCGGCCCCCACGATGGTCACGCCGCGGCGTTTCGTGCCGGCCTCTGCGAGCTCGCCGTGACTGCGGAGCCACTCGACGCCCTTCTTCAGCATGACCGGGACCGTCGCCGTCGTCAGGATGGCCATGAGGACCAGCACCGTGAAGACCTCGGTGGTGATGAGACCCTGCTCGAGACCGATTCCGGCGACGATGATCTCCACCGCTCCGCGACCGTTCATGGCGGCGCCGGCGACGATGCCTTCGCGCCAGCCGTACCCGGTGGGCAGGTAGAAGAGCGCAGTCCCGAAGATCTTGCCGATCGTCGCGGCCAGGACGATCACGGTGAGCAGGAGCCAGTTGTCGAGGGCGGCCGTCAGCGAGATCTCGAATCCTGCCGTGACGAAGAACACCGGCGCGAGGATCCCGATCGAGACACGGCCGACCAGGTTCGACACGTCGCGGAAGTCGCGGCGCCCAAGCACGTCACGACGCATCACCATGCCGGCGACGAACGCACCGAGGATGGGGTGAAGGCCAAGCAGGCCAGCGGCGGCAGACAACCCCAGGCCCACCAGAACGAACACCGACAGCGCATAGCCGGTGCCGTCGAGCGCCCACCTCTTCCTGGCCCAGGCTGAAACGCGGGGCACGACCAGGCCGGCCACGATCACGATCGCCACGAACAGGACCACCTGTGCTCCGACCGTGGCGATCGCGCCGACGTCGGCCCCACCGTCCTCCAGTGACAGGACCCCGGCGAAGATGATCAGCGTTGCCGTGTCGGACAACAATGCACCGGCCATGAGGACATAGGCGAGCCGCGTCCCGAACAGGCGCAGGTCAGCCAGGATCCTGGACTTCGTGGTGAGCGACGTCACACCGACTGCTGCTCCAACGAAGATTGCGGATATCACGGAGAACCCGAACCCGATCATGACCGCGAAGCCGAGCGCGAACGGCACGACGAACCCACCGATCGCCGCCAGCAGGCCCGCCTTGGAGGCACGTTTCAGATCATCGAAGTCGATCTCCGTGCCGATGTAGAGCATCATCAGGATGA
>DATFMD010000113.1:0-3753 GCA_035267125.1 Nitriliruptoraceae bacterium
CGAGGTTGGCTGCCGAGGCGCCTACGAAGGCGACACCGCCACCGGCCAGGGTGATCTTGGACGTGGAGGCGAAGTGGATGATCGAGTCGAGCGTGTCGTGGCGCATGCACGCCTGCCAGATCGGGGAGAGCACCGGGGGCCGGTCGGTCAGGTCGTGCACGGCGTAGGCGTTGTCCCACAGCACCCGGAAGTGTGGTCCCGCACGACGACCCAGGCGGGCGATGCGGTCCACGACATCGGCGCTGAAGACGACCCCGGTGGGGTTGGAGTACTTGGGCACGCACCACATGCCGACCACGTCGGGATCGGTGGCGACCAGTTCCTCCACGACATCCATGTCGGGACCATCGTCGGTCATCGGCACCGGCACCATCTCGATGCCCATGCGTTCCGTCAGGGCGAAGTGGCGGTCGTAGCCGGGGACCGGGCACAGGATCCGGGGGGCGGCTCGGTGTCGCCACGCCGACTCCGGCCCGTCGATGCCGAACTGGTGGAGCAGCGACACGACGTGCCACATCAGCTCGAGGCTGGCGTTGCCGCCGGCGAGCACGTTGGCCGGGGGCACGTCCATGAGCCACGACCCGAGCTCTGCGATTCCGGCGACGGTGCCTCCGTAGTTGCGCAGGTCCGTGCCGTGGGCGTCGTGGAAGTCACCGTCGAGGATGCCGTCGAGAGACTCCGACAGTGCCAACTGTTCGCTGTTGGGCTTGCCACGGGTGAGGTCGAGTCCGAGCTTGCGATCGGCGAACGCCGCGTGGCGAGTGGTGAGCGTGTGCAGGGCTGTGGTGCTGGTCACGATGACCGGCCTTTGTGCGAGGGGAAGGCTGGGCGTGGGTGCCCGACGATGGGCACGGTGCAGGCACCGACGAGTCGCCGGTGCCTGGAGGCGCATCGTACGTCCAGACACCTGTCGGCACGAATCGGGGTCACCCCACGCCCCACTGTGCGCGGTAGGCGTCGATGCGGTCACGGTCGTGGCCCGACAGGACGGATCCGTCCGGGTCGCGGCGGGTCACGATGTCGACGACCTCGTCGATGTCGGTGATGGCACTGGCGTGCAGGTCGAACTCGTCGGCCAGTTGCTCGAGCGCCGACAACTGGCCACTGGTGTGGCGCTCGCGGCGGTCCACCGCGATGACCAGCCCGATGACGTCCACGGCCCCGGCGGCCGCCAGCAGCGGGACGGTCTCGCGCACCGACGTGCCCGCCGTCGTGACGTCCTCGACGATGACGACGCGATCGCCGTCGGTCGGGACGTGGCCCATGAGCACGCCACCCTCCCCGTGGTCCTTGGCCTCCTTGCGGTTCGTGCACCACGCGACGTCCATGCCGTGGTCGCGGTGCAACGCGATGGACGTGGCGATCACCAGTGGGATGCCCTTGTAGGCGGGTCCGAACAGGACGTCGAACCCGTCGGGGTGTGCCGACACCAGGTGGTCGGCGTAGGCCTGCCCGACGAGGTCGATGTCGCTGCCGGCCCCGAGATTGCCGAAGTTGAGGAAGTAGGGCGTGGCGCGCCCCGACTTGGTCACGAAGTCGCCGAATCGAAGGACCTGCGCTTCCAGCAGGAGGTCGACGAAGGCGGCAGTGTCCATGGAGGTTCCGAACGGGCTGGGGGGCATGGCAGGATCGTTGCCGGCCGTGGCGGGGTTGGCCATGGCCGGGCGGTCACGGCCGAGGATAGGCTCCGCCGCCATGGACACTTCTGCACATGACGCGCCCGCTTCCGACCCCGCCGCCGCGCCACCGCTCGCACCCGAGCCGGACACCGGTGACTGGACGTGGGTGCTCGAGCGCCGGTGCCCCGACTGCGGCTTCGATGCCGACCGGGTGGCCGCCACCGACGTTGCCGCCATGGTCGCCGACACGACTCGACGCTGGCTGGACGTGCTCACACGCGACGATGTCGCCACACGCCCGGCCCCGACGGTCTGGTCACCGCTGGAGTACGCCTGCCACGTTCGAGACGTCCACCGGGTCTACCGGCACCGACTGGACCTGATGCTGACACAGGACGATCCCCACTATCCCAACTGGGACCAGGACCGTGCTGCCATCGAGCAGCGCTACGACCTGGCCGAGCCCGCCACGGTCGCGCAGGAACTGGGCGTCGCAGGCGACGGCATGGCTGCCGAGCTGGCAGATGTCAGCGGTGGGCAGTGGGCGCGAACAGGTGGGCGCAGCGACGGGGCCGCGTTCACGGTCGACACGATGGCGCGCTACTACCTCCACGACCTGGTGCACCACCTGTGGGACGTCGGTGCCCGGGACGACGGGAACCTCCGCACGCCCCGTCAGTAGTGCCAGGGAACGCCCGACCAGTCGCGTGGGCGCTTCTGCAGGAAGGCGTCACGACCCTCCACGGCTTCGTCGGTCCCGTAGATCAGGCGTGTGGCCTCGCCCGCGAAGACCTGCTGTCCGACGAGGCCGTCATCGGTGAGGTTCATGGCGAACTTGAACATTCGGGTGGCCGTGGGGGAGTTGGTCAGGATCGTGCGGCCCCATGCGATCGCCGTCGTCTCGAGGTCGTCGTGGGCGACGGCCCGGTTGACCGTGCCCATGCGCACGCCGTCCTCGGCGCTGTAGGTCTCGCCCAGCAGGAAGATCTCGCGGGCGAACTTCTGCCCGACCTGCTTGGCCAGGTAGGCCGACCCGAAGCCACCGTCGACGGACGCGACGGCCAGGTCGGTCTGCTTGAACTGGGCGTGCTCACGAGACGCGATGGTGAGGTCGCACACGACGTGGAGGGAGTGGCCGCCGCCGGCCGCCCAGCCGTTGACGACGGCCACGACGATCTTTGGCATCGTGCGGATCAGTCGTTGGACCTCGAGGATGTGCAGGCGCCCGCTGCGGGCAGGATCGATGCCGCCTGCGTCCTCGTCGTCCGAGTACCGGTAGCCGTCGGCGCCGCGGATGCGCTGGTCGCCACCACTGCAGAACGCGTGGCCGCCGTCGCGCGGCGACGGGCCGTTGCCGGTGAGCAGCACACAGCCGACGTCGGCGCTCTGGCGGGCGTGGTCCAGGGTCCGGTACAGCTCGTCGACGGTGTGGGGCCGAAAGGCGTTGCGCACCTCGGGACGATCGAAGGCGATGCGGACGATGCCCGCGTCGACATGTCGGTGATAGGTCAGGTCAGTGAGCTCGAATCCGTCCACGGATTGCCACTGCGACGCGTCGAACAGGTCGGACACCATGGCTGGCCTTGGGTGGTGGACGTGCGATGCTAGACCGGTGTCCCGGGGGATAGGGTTGGCGCCGTCCCGGCGGCCCAGGAGGACACCACATGGCGGTTCCCGAACGCACCAGTGCGCAACGATCCGCGGCACTGGCCCAGGCGCAGCGGGTGCGGCAGGTCCAGGCGCAGGTCAAGCAGATGCTCAAGACCGGCGAGATCAGCCTCGCCGACGTCCTGGCCCGGGCCGATCGATCCGACGAGATCGCCAGGTTGCGGGTGGCGCGCGTGTTGGAGTCGATGCCACGAGTGGGACCGGTGACGGCCAGGCGCATGATGGAGCGCCTCGACATCGCGGCGTCGCGACGGGTCGGCGGCCTCGGCCCCCGCCAACGTGATGCGCTGCTCGCCGAGTTCGCCTGAGCCAGCCCGGCTGCACCCCAGGTCGGCCGTCACGCCTCCATCAGGCACCACTTGCTACGATGAGTGCTTGCATGCGTCCCGTTCGGGCCACCCCGGCACGTGCAATCCCACGTGTCGTTGCCCGCGCCCATCGAGCCCTCCGCGACTCCGGGACCGGC
>DATFMD010000114.1:0-5598 GCA_035267125.1 Nitriliruptoraceae bacterium
GCTGGTACCGCCACGCCGGCCGAGGAACTCGAGAAGCTCGCTGCACTGCACGACAGCGGCAAGCTGACCGACGAGGAGTTCGCGACCCAGAAGGCACGCGTCCTCGCCTGACCACACCCGCGTTGCGGCGTCGCCACACCGTGACGTCGTGTCGCGGGCAAGCCATCGTTGGCATCCCGGTGCCACCGTGCACGCCGAAGCCCCCGCCGAGACCTCGGCGGGGGCTTCGCAGCGGGCCCGGCCCGGAATGACCGGAGGCCCTGACCCGGATCGGCGTCAGGCGACGGTGACGTCCAGGGTGATCTCATCGACGGCAGCAAGCGCCTTGGACACCGGGCAGCCCTTCTTGGCCGCCTCGGCGTGCTCGCGCAGGGTCGCCTCGTCGGCGTCGGCGTCGATCGTGGTACTCAGTGCGATCCTGGAGATGTGGGGTCCGCCATCCATCGACATCGACACCTTGGCATCGGTCTCGACGGAGCGGGACGTGATGCCCTCCCCGGCCAGGATGTTGGACAACGCCATCGAGAAGCATCCGGCATGTGCGGCCGCGATGAACTCTTCCGGGTTGGACCCGCGCTCGTCGCCGAAGCGTGTGCCCTTGGTGAAGTCGGCCTGGAGTCCGGTGCCCGTCTCCATCGACCCGGAGCCCGAGTCGAGGTCGCCGTTCCAGCGTGCGTGTGCAGTTGCTGCCATGTGTCGTCCTTCAGTCGAGGTCGGGTGACGACGCCACTGTGTGGCCGCCGTCCCGTGCGGTGACAACGGTAGGCGCGCCCATCGCGACCGTCGTGGCCGTTCGGGCGACCATCGTTGGTCGCCGGTGGTCATACCCTCGCCCGGTGCTCACCTCGACGTGAAGGGATCTCGCATGGGGCAGCGACGCTGGACAGCTCGCTCCGTCGCGGGGTTGGCGGCGGCGCTCCTGCTTGCGGGATGCACGGGACAGGGGTCACAGGATGGGACCGCCGCGGCGTCGAACACTGATGCAACCGAGCTGGCGAGTGGAACAGCGAGGGCGGACGGGGGCCCGACCGATGCCGTCGCCTCGCAGGACTCGCCCTCGCCGGCCGTTGTCGATCCCGGGTCTGGGTTGCCCGGCGGCGCCTCCGCAGTGCTTCCCGAGCCACTGCACGCGTCCGTCGACGACTGGCCGGCAGGCACGGTCGTGGTGGATCCGGGTGGCGGCGCCGACGAACTCCTGGTCGGGGTGCGCATCGCCGCGCAGCGATCCCAACGGCGTCACGGTCTGATGGAGGTGCCGAGCGTCCCGATCGGGACCGGGATGTGGTTCGCCTATGGCTCCGACCGCACCGGCGGCTTCTGGATGAAGGGCACGCTGACTGACCTGGACATCGCCTGGGTGGATGAAGACGGCATCATCGTGGCCACCGACACCATGCCGGTGTGTCCGGGCGATCCGTGCCCGTCCTACGAACCCGACGCCGCCTACAGGTCTGCTCTCGAGGTGCCAGCCGGCTGGCTGGCGGACAACGACGTGGAGGTCGGCGACACGGCGTGGCTGGTCCCGATCTCGCCGTAGCGATTGGTGCCCGACCGATGTCGTCCGACTGGTGCTGATCTCTTTGGACTGGCGTCGCTCATGGAGTTGGCGCCACGACCGTTCGGTGTCAGTGGTGGTCGTCGTCCGACGGTGCCGGCAACGGGGTCGGGCGGAATGCCCGTGCGCCGGGTCGGCCGCTCGGGCCCAACCGTTGGTCACCCCAGAAGTCAACCATCAGCGCCATGGGAACCACGACCACGAACACGACCAGGATCCACTGCCACAGTTGCATCGCTGATCCTTCGAATCCGTCGGCTGTCGTTCAGGTGGGCGCCCACGCTGGCGGGCAGGACGCCCCTCGATGGCTGTGAGTATAGATCGGCACGTCGATCCGGCGGTCGTCGTTGGGTCGAGGATGGCGGCATAGACTCTCAGCCACGTGGCCGAGTTTCCCTGCGTCGGCCGCGGATCAGGGGAGGCCGCTGTGGAGATCGGCCTCGTGGCGGCCGGGTTCCTGCACCTGGGGTTCCAGGCCACGGTGACCGCGCTGGTCTATCCGAACCTCGCCAGCGTCGACGAGGCCGACTGGGGTGCGTACCACGCCACCCATTCCCGTCGCATCACGCCGATCGTGGTCCTCGTGTACGGGCTGGTCGTGCTGGCGGGCGTCATGGCCGTCGTCGACGGTCTGACCGCGTGGGGCGTCGTGTCGTTGTCGGGACATGGGCTGGCGCTCGCCACGACGGCGCTGGTCGCCGCACCCGCACACGCCATGCTGGGACGGGGTCGCGGCGATGCGGTGCTGGCACGGCTCCTGGCGGCCGATCGAGTCCGCTTCGCGGCGGCGACGGTCGCCGCAGTCGCCGCGGTCGCCGCCGCCTGGCCGATCGACTGACCCACGCCCGGCCCTGCAGCCATGCGTAGGCTGGCCGGTGCGGGGTTCTGGGCCATCGCCACACCCATCAGGAGGCCATCGTGGACATCGGACTTCACTACTTCAGCTTCTCGACCCCGTCGGACCCGGCCATGATCGGCCCGACCCTCGCGCGGACTGCCGCGGTCGCCGAGGAGGTCGGGTTCCACTCCTTCAGCCTGATGGACCACTACTTCCAGATGGAGATGCCGGGGTTGCGCGCCGACGAGCCGATGCTGGAGGGCTACACGGGACTGGGGTTCGTGGCGGGCGTCACGGAGCGCATGACCCTCGGGCTGTTGGTGACCGGCGTGATGTACCGCCATCCCGGTCTGCTGGCCAAGATCGTCACCACCCTGGACGTGCTGTCGGGGGGACGCGCCCGGCTCGGCATCGGCGCCTCGTGGTACGAGCGGGAACAGGCCGGGCTGGGCGTCCCGGTGGTGCCCGTGGCCGAGCGCTTCGAGCGACTCGAGGAAACCCTGCAGATCTGCCTGCAGATGTGGAGTGACGATGACGGCCCGTTCGACGGCACGCACCACCAGTTGGCCGAGACGCTGTGCGTGCCGGCCCCGATCACCCGGCCGCATCCGCCGATTCTGATCGGGGGTGGGGGCGAACGCAAGACCTTGCGACTGGTGGCGCGCCACGGCGATGCCTGCAACCTGTTCAACGAAGGCTCCGACGTCGTGGCCCACAAGTTGGAGGTCCTGCGTGGCCATTGCGAGGCGGAGGGTCGCGACTACGACGACATCGCCAAGACCGTCCTGATGATGGGTGACCCCCTGGCCGACGCCGACTCGTTCCTCCAGGACGTGGACGCGTTGGCAGCGCTCGGGGTCTCGGAGGTCCAGGTGATGCCCACTGGCCATCCCGTGGCCTTCGTCGAGGACTTCGCCGAGCGCGTCATGCCGGCAATGGCCGACATCGCCTGACGCGTCGATCGGGCAGGCGTCAACGCCATCCCGAGGGGGTCCCGGCAGTCTCGTGAGACCGACTGCCCAGCTCCATCCAGACCGTTGAACCGAGTGTGTGTGTGAATACCTGAGTCCCAAAGACTCAGATAATGTTGTCACTCCACTGTCATCTGGGTTGCTCTTCGCTCCAGCCTCCGTACAGTGGGGACAACGCGGCGCCCAGAATCGGTGCCGATCAGCGTTTCGCCCACTCACTGCACACATCGTTCGAGAGGAACCACCATGGCCCGTGCCGTCGGAATCGACCTCGGTACCACCAACTCCGTCGTCGCCGTCCTGGAAGGCGGTGAGGGCGAGGTCATCGCGAATGCCGAAGGCTCTCGCACCACCCCGTCCGTCGTCGCCTTCAAGAATGGCGAGGTCCTGACGGGCGAAGTCGCCAAGCGCCAGGCCGTCACCAACGCCGACAACACCATCCAGTCGGTCAAGCGCCACATGGGCAGCGACTGGACGGTGGAGGCCGACGGCCGCACCTACACGCCCCAGGAGATCTCGGCGCGCATCCTCCAGAAGCTGAAGCGCGATGCCGAGGCCTACCTCGGTGAGGACGTCACGCAGGCCGTCATCACGATCCCGGCCTACTTCGACGACGCCCAGCGCCAGGCCACCAAGGAGGCGGGCGAGATCGCCGGTCTCGAGGTCCTGCGCCTCGTCGCCGAGCCGACCGCGGCCGCACTGGCCTACGGCCTCGACAAGCAGGACCACACCGTGCTGGTCTTCGACCTCGGTGGCGGTACCTACGACGTGTCGCTGCTCGAGATCGCCGATGGCGTCTTCGAGGTGAAGTCGACCTTCGGTGACAGCCAGCTCGGTGGTGACGACTGGGACCAGTTGCTGATCGACTGGATGCTCAAGTCGGTCAAGGACGGCAACGGCGTCGACCTGTCGGGTGACAAGATGGCCCTGCAGCGTCTCAAGGAGGCGGCCGAGAAGGCCAAGATCGAGCTGAGCTCGTCGCAGCAGACCTCCATCAACCTGCCGTTCCTCACCGCCAACGAGTCGGGCCCCCTCCACTTCGAGGAGACCCTGACCCGCGCGAAGTTCAACGAGTTGACCGGCGGGCTGATCAAGCGCCTGCGTGGCCCGTTCGAGCAGACCATCAAGGACGCCGGCGTCGGCCTGGACGAGATCGACGAGGTCATCCTCGTCGGTGGCTCGACCCGCATCCCCGCCGTCGTCGACCTGGTGCGCGAGCTCACCGGAGGCAAGGAGCCCAACAAGGGCGTCAACCCCGACGAGGTGGTCGCCATCGGCGCGGCACTGCAGGCTGGCGTCATCAAGGGCGACGTCACCGACGTGCTGTTGCTCGACGTGACCCCGCTGAGCCTGGGCATCGAGACCAAGGGTGGCGTGACGCACAAGCTCATCGAGCGCAACACGACCATCCCGACCAAGAGCTCCGAGGTCTTCACGACCGCGGCCGACAACCAGCCCGAGGTCGAGATCAAGGTGCTGCAGGGTGAGCGCGACTTCAGCTCGGACAACAAGTTGCTGGGCAAGTTCAACCTCACCGGCATCCCGCCGGCGCGGCGTGGCGTCCCCCAGGTCGAGGTCACCTTCGACATCGACGCCAACGGGATCGTCCACGTCAACGCCAAGGACCTCGGCACGGGCAAGGAGCAGTCGATGACCATCACCGGTGGCTCGGCACTGCCCAAGGACGACATCGAGCAGATGATCAAGGACGCCGAGGCACACGCGGCCGAGGACGCCAAGCGTCGCGAGGCCGTCGAGTTGCGTAACCAGGCCGACACCTTGACGTTGCAGACCGACACCACGCTCGAGGAGCACGGCGACAAGCTCGACGCGGCCATGAAGGCCGAGGTCGAGGAGGCCAACCAGGCGCTCAAGGACGCGCTCAAGGGCGAGGACGACGACCTCGTCAAGGAGAAGATGGAGGCGCTGGCCAGCAAGTCACAGGCGCTGGCCCAGGCCATCTACTCCGCTGGCGCTGACGCCCAGGGCGGGCCTGCCGGGACTGCCGGCGATCCGTTCGCCGGTGCCCCCCACACCGACGGCGACGCCGACGACGAGGACGAGGACATCGTCGATGCCGAGATCGTCGACGAAGGTGACGACCAGGAAGCCGCGTCCTGACGAAGGACAGTGATCGGCGTCACCACGGGTTGTGACGGAACGGCGATGTCCGGCGCCGTCGCAACCCTGACACCACCGCACCACCGCACCACCGCACCACCCGCACCACCACA
>DATFMD010000115.1:0-7917 GCA_035267125.1 Nitriliruptoraceae bacterium
TGCTGCCCGTCGGTACGGTGCCGCGCATGCCCGAACTGCCCGAGGTCGAGTCCGTCCGCCGGCAACTGGAGCCCCGGTTGCGCGGTCGCGTCGTCGAACGTGTCTGGTTCGACGACCACCCTGCCCATCGCTTCCACGACATCCATGACCTCGTGGGACGGCAGGTGGACGAGGTTGCACGACGCGGCAAGTTCATCGTGTGTCCCTTGTCGCCGGTCGAGGCCATGCTGGGACCGACGTCACCGGAGGTTCGCGACGACCTGCGCCTGGTCCTGCATCTCGGCATGACCGGCTCGTTGCGGTTCGTCGATCCCGAGGCCGGCACCGATCCCCACGTGCGCGTGCAGGTGTGGTTGGACGATGATCGCCGCATGGACTTTCGCGACCCCCGCCGATTCGGCCGCTTCTCGGTGGTGGCACCCGAGGACGTGGCGACGACGGTGCCGACGCTGGCCACGCTGGGCCCGGAACCGTTGACCGACGACTTCACGGAGGACGCCTTCGCGTCGACGCTGTCGGCCACGTCGTCGCCGGTCAAGGCCGTACTGCTGGGACAGCGTGCCGTGGCCGGTGTCGGCAACATCTATGCCGACGAGGCCCTGTGGCGAGCCCGGATCCATCCGGCCTCGCGGCGAGTCGGTGCCGAGCGGGCGGCCCGCCTGCACACCGCCATCCGCGCCGTGCTGGCCGAGGCGATCGAGCGCGAGGGAACGACCTTCCGCGACTACCAGATGATCAACGGCGAGTCCGGTCGCAACGCCGACTTCCTCGACGCCTACGGCCAGGAGGGGCTGCCGTGCCACCGGTGCGGCACCCCCATGCGCAAGACGATCCTGGCCCAGCGCGGCACGACCTACTGCCCCACCTGCCAGCACTGAACCCTGCATCCCCCCGTGTCGGCGGCGCGTCCGCCTGGCCGGACTGCACGCCGGTCAGGACCCGGGGACGACACCCTGGTCGTCCGTGTCGCAGTGCGTGGCTAGTCTCACGAACACATGTTCGACGAACAGGTGTTCTGCATGGTCCGCGCCCCGGTGACGGCTTCGACCTCTGCCCAACGGCTCGGTGTGCCACCTCCCGATGCCACCCAACTGACACTGCTGGACAGCCCGGCGTTGTTCGAGGTCACGTTCGCGGTCCTGGACCTCGAGACGACGGGCCTGTCCCCGGACCGTGACCGCATCACCGAGGTCGGCGTCGTCAAGGCCCGGGCAGGCGAAGTCCTGGGAGAACTGTCGACGTTGGTCCATCCCGGTCGAGCGATTCCACCCGGGATCACGGCCGTCACCGGCATCACCTCCACCATGGTCGCCGGCCATCCACCGATCGAGGCGATCCTGCCGACCCTGCTCGAGTTCCTCGGCGACTCGGTGCTGGTGGCCCACAACGCCGGATTCGACACCCGGTTCCTCGCGGCCGCGCTGCAGCGCCATGGCTACGCCCCACTGGGCCTGCAGGTGGTCGACACCGCGGCAGTGGCCCGCCGGGTCCTGCGCGACGAAGTCAGGTCCGTGAAGCTGTCGCGGCTGGCCACCCACTTCCGCTCCCCCGTCACGCCCGACCATCGCGCCCTCACCGACGCACGTGCCACGCTCCACGTCCTGCACGGCCTGCTGGAACGGGTCGGCTCGCTGGGCGCCACGACGCTGGCCGACCTGCAGGCCTACACGACCTCCACCACTGACAGGGCCTTCCGCAAGATCCACCTGGTGGACGCCGCACCGGCCCGTCCCGGTGTGTACCGCTTCCTGGGTGCAGACGGCGAGGTGCTCTACGTCGGCACCACGGGCAACCTGCGCACGCGCCTGCGCCGCTACTTCGGCGGCGACCGGCGTCGACGCATCGCCGACATGGTGCGCGACGCCGACCGGGTGACCTGGGACCTGACGTCGTCGGCGCTGGAAGCCAGCATCCGCGAGGTGCGCGCGATCGCGGCGACCAAGCCCCGCTACAACCGCCGGTCGAAGTTTCCCGAACGCACCGTGAACCTCAAGCTGACCAGCGAGGCCTTTCCACGACTGTCCATCACCACCCACGACCTGGGCGACGACGTCGTGGGCATCACCGCGGTCGGTCGCCGATCCCGTGCCGACCGCTTCGTCGAGGCGATCCACGACGTGTCGCACGTGCGCCGATGCACGACCCGCCTGCGACTGGCCCAGGACCACGGGTCCTGTGTCCTCAAGGACCTCGGGCGCTGCCAGTCCCCGTGCGACGGCACGATCGACCGAGACGGCTATGCCCGCACCGTGCACGAGGTCGCGGCATGGCTGCATGGCGACCCGACGTCGCTGCTGTCCAGGCTGCGCGCGAGGATGCGGGCACTTGCCGGTGAGCACCGGTTCGAGGATGCGGCCACTGCGCGCCGTCGCCTGCACCTGGTCGCCCGGGTCATCGACCGCGACCGCCGCGCGCGGGCGTTGCGCGACGTCGAGGAACTCGTGGTGGCATGGCCGTCGCAGGCGGACCCCGCGAACGAGGTGGCCGTGGCGAGCATCAGGCACGGGCGGCTGGCCGCGGCCGACGTGCTGCCCGCCACCATGCCGGCGGATGCGATCGTTGCGCACCTCGCGATCGCAGCCGACCTGCCCACGACACCGCTGGCATCCGACCACGAAGAACTCGACCTGCTGCTCGCTCACGTCGAACAGGACGACGTCCAGGTCGTGGCGGTGACGGGGTCCTGGACCACGACCATCGCGGGTGGCCGTGCCATCCACGACGTCCTGCAGGTCGCCCGACCGTTGGCGCGGCAACTGCGTCGCGACCACAAGTTGCTCACCGGGGCCCGCACCGTCCAGCGCACGGCGGCGTAGGCGGATGTGGTGCTCGGCCGAGGGCGCACCACGTCACAACACAGCGGATCCGGGCGGCAGCTCGACATCGGTGCCCAACAACTGCACGGTCCCGTCGGCCTGCAAACCACCAAGGATCAGGAACTCGCTGGTGAACCCGGCGATGCGCTTGCCGGGCAGGTTGACCACACCCACGACGTGGCGACCCACCAACTCGGCGGGGGTGTAGTTGGTGATCTGGGCAGACGTGCGCAACGTCCCGACCCGGGGCCCGAAGTCGACGGTCAGCTTCCATGCCGGCTTGCGGGCCTCGGGGAAGTCGTCGACGGCCGCGACGACGCCGACGCGCAGGTCGATGCCGAAGAAGGTGGCGGGGTCGATCTCGGGCTTGGGCCCCAGGCGTTCAGGGGCGTAGGGCAGCCCTTCGGAATCGATGTCGTGCGTGCCCATGCGGCAACTCCTCTGCGCTCCGGCGTCGGGGATGGTGCCGGGACACGGCACCGGTCATCGTGGTGGTGCGGCACACCTCGGGCGTCACCCCTGCGCCAACTCCTGGGATCGGACGGCCCAGCGCTCCAGCAGGTCCCAGCCCGCGCCCGACGCCATGACCTCGCGCGCACGGTCGACACCGGCCGCCAGCGAGTCGGTCGCGTCCGCGGCATACAGGGCGGCGCCCGCGTTCACGGCCACCAGGTCGGCACAGGGACCGGACTGGCCCTGCAGGACTGCGCGCGTGATCGCGGCGTTGTCCTCGGCCTCGCCACCCGCCAGGTCCGCCAGCGATGCCCGCGGGATCCCGAGTTCGGCCGGGTCGAAGCGGGACTGGAGCACCTCGCCGTCGCGCACCTCCCACACGTCCGACGGACCGGTGGTGGTCAGTTCGTCCAGCCCGTCCTCACCTCGAAAGACCAGCACGTGCGTCTTTCCCAACTCGGCCATGGTCGCCGCCACCAGCGGTGCCAGGTCACGCGCAGCCACGCCGACCACCTGGTGCTGGGCACCGGCCGGGTTGGAGAGCGGACCGAGGATGTTGAAGACGGTGCGCACACCCAACGCGGCCCGGACCGGCCCCACGTGGCGCATCGCGGGATGGAAGCTGCGGGCGAACAGGAACCCGATGCCCAGTTCCTCGATGCACTGCGCCACCGCGGGTGCGGGCAGGTCGATGACGACGCCGAAGTGCTCGAGCAGGTCGGCGGAACCAACCCGTGACGATGCTGCGCGATTGCCGTGCTTGGCCACACGCACCCCGGCTGCCGCGATCACCGGGGCCACCGTCGTCGAGACGTTGAAGGTGTTGGCACCGTCGCCACCCGTGCCACACGTGTCGACCAGTGGCCCGTCGAGATCGATGGCTACCGCGTTGTCGACCATGGCACGGACGAAACCGGCGATCTCGCCCGGTGTCTCGCCCTTGGCTCGCAGTGCGGTCAACCACGCCGCCAGGATCGGCGGCGAGACCTCCCCGGCCATGACCGCCATCATCAGGTCGTGGGCATCGGACTGGGACAGGTCGTCACCGGCGAGCAGGCCGTCGAGCACGCCGGGCCAACTGATGGCGGCGCCAGCAGCCACGGAGGTGGAACTGGTCATGCCGGCGCCGAGGCGGCGGCCAGTTCCGCCACCGTTCGCGCCAGCGCGAACGGGTCGACCGGCTTCTCGAGCCAGGCCTCGGCCGAAGACCACTCGACCAGGAAGCGGTCGTCGGTGCGGTCGGTCAGGACCAACGCAGGGGGTCGGGCGCCCCCCGCCAGGTCGGCATCCTCGCGCAGTTCGTAGAGCCACGAGTACCCACCCTTGGGTCGCAGGTCGCCGTCGACGACGAGCACGTCGGCCTCACCGAGCACCTCCATGGCATCGGCGATGCTGGTCACGGCGGTGACGGCGAGATCCCGACGCAGGCCCAGCGCCGACACGGCGCGTGCACGCACGTCCTCGTCCGAGATGACCACGAGCACGCCAGCCTGCTGGCTCGACCCGGCATGACCGGCATCAGCGGAGGAGGTGGCTGCAGTGGAGGCCATGGCGGGCACCTTCGGCGGCGGGTGGGGCGGGGTGGATGTCAATCTAGCGATCAGCGCCCCACCCCAGACGACGGTCGGGTCGGCGGGTGCCCAGTACCGTGTGCGACCCCCCTCACCACCTTCGAGTCCGACGCCATGGACCACCAGCCCGCCACCAACGGCCCGCCCGTCACCGTCGTCGATGCGATCGGCAAGGCCTGCCCGTTGCCGGTGATCGATCTCGCAGCAGCCGTCAAGTCGGCTCCGGTCGACACCGTGTTCCACCTGCTGGCCGACGATGGCGCGGCCCGGGTGGACGTCCCGATCTGGTGCCGCATGCAACGCCAACGCCTGGACGACGTCATCGAGGAGGGCACCCACGTTCGTTTCGTCGTCACGAAGGCCTCGGCGACGGCGTGACGCCGCGGCAACGGTGCCGGGCCGTTCAGCGGTGTCTCGGCTTCCCTCGACATGCGGGCGTGGGGAGGCCCCCGTCGATTCACTCGTCGTCGCCGAGTCCCGCAGCCTCGTCCACTGCCTCCCCGTAGTGCTCGTCGTAGTCCTCCATGGACGCCTCCACGACCCGCCACGCATGCTCGCGCCCGTACCAGCGATCGATGGACACGTCGGCCGAGGACCCCGGATACATCTTGTAGGTGTCGAAGTAGTGCACCAGTCGCTGGACCAGCGCGTTGGGCAACTCCACGAGGTCCGTGACGTCGGACCAGATCGCATCGTTCTCGATCACGGCGATGATCTTGTCGTCGGCTTCGCCGTCGTCGACCATCTGCAGTCCCCCGACCACGCGTGCGGTGATCAGCAGGTCGGCGCGGTCGATGGGGCGCTCCGACAGCACGCAGATGTCGAGGGGGTCGCCATCGCCCGCCGAGGAATTGGGGCTCAGTGCCTGCACGCGCGGTCCGCACCAGGTGCGCGGGATGAACCCGTACAGCGTGGGCGGTGACGACGACGTGAGCTGCGGGCGATCCACGTGCAGGTAGCCCGTGGCCTTGTCCACCTCGTACTTGACCACGTCGAACGGCGTGATCTCGATGTAGGTGGTCACCAGGACGGGCGGGTCCGGCCCCGGCTCCAGTCCGTGCCACGGATGTGGTCGCCACTGGGTGAAATCATCCATGCACAGCCTCACGGGTCAGCCCTGCGATGGAGCCTAGGTGCTGGCCCGGTCCCGCGGCGGCCGGACACGACTTGCGACGCCGGCCGTCACCCACCCGACACGGCGATGAGGAACCGGACACGGTCGTGCACCGGCGTGCCCATGTCGCGCACGGCCTCCTCTCCCACCAGGCACAACAGGTGGGGCCGGAGCGCGCCACGATCGTCGACGAGGTGCCCGCCAAGACCGGGCACCCGCGCATCCAGGGCTGCCACGACGCCGGCCACGTCGGTCGCGTCAACCTCCATGCGTCGCCGTCCGCCCGTGAACGGATCGAGCCCGGAGGGCAACTCGACGGTCACCACACCGACACCGACAGGATCCTGGGCGTGGTCAGGTCGAGCTCGTCCCAGGTCTCGCCGGCATCGCCCGTCCGCCACACCGTGCCGGCGGTGGTCCCCATGACCACCTTGCCGTTGCCGTCTCCGGCAACGGCACCACGCAGGACCTGGGTGTGGGTCGGTGCCGTGGGCCAGCCGGTCCCCGACACCTGCCACGTCGCCCCGTCGTCGTCGGATCGATAGACACGGAAGTCGCCGTCGACGGGAATGCGCTGCCCATCGGAATGCAGCGGCTGGGTGAACAGCCGACCGCTGGCAGCGTCGCGGTGCATGACGAACCCGAAGGCGGCAGGAAGGCCGTCCTCGTTGCGGGTCCAGGTGGCGGCACCGTCGACCGACTGGAACATGCCCACGTGGTCCTGGCGCCACAGGCGCCGGGGGTCATCCGGGTCCATCTGCAGGCCATGCACGCAGTAGCCGACCTCCGGTCGCGGGACATCGTCGGGCAGACCCACGGCGGGGACGCCGTCGTTGCAGGGCTCGAAGGTGGCGCCACCGTCGTCGCTGCGAAACACGCCGACCGCCGACGCCGCGACGTACAACTGGTCGTCGTCGCCCAGGATGCGGTGGGCGCACAACCCTCCCAGCCCGGGACCCCACTGGTCTCGTGTGCGGTGGTCGTTGAAGCCGTCCACCGGTGTCCAGGTCAGTCCGTCGTCGGTGGAGCGGAACACGGCCGCGTCCTGCACGCCCGCCCACAAGGCATCGCGGGTGCGGTGAAACGTCCAGATCGCCTTGACGCCATCCGACCCGTCGGCCGCGCCATCATCATCGCCGGCACCATCGCCGCCGGCTGCATCGCCGTCGCCTTCGGTGCCTGCGACGGCGGGCGGCGAGTCGGTCGGCGTCCACTCCTGCAGGTCCGTCGAGCGCTGGATGCCCACCCCGAACCAGTTGGAGTTGACGGCGGTGAGGTAGTGGTCGCCGGACCGACCGAACGCCGTCACCTGCCACCCGGGAAACAGCGGCTCCGACACCTCGCCGGTGTCCCAGTCGACGAGGAATGCACCCTTCATGGTGCCGATGGCGATGGTTGTCATGATCGTCTCCCGGTGACGGTGAGTGGCGCACGCCCGCGTGCCGGCGGGGGCGGCGAATCGGGCCGGCCGGCGCGAGTGCAGCAGCACGTGCGCCGGCAGGTCACGGCCAGAGGCGAGCCGTGCCCGCACTCCATTGTCGTCGCCGGGACTGCCTCGATGACGGTCCATCGGCAACATGCGCGTCCACCGCACGGTGGCGTGCATCTGGCGTCAGGCCCAGTGCGTGCCCCGAGGCCGCGCAGGCTCGCTCCCCCGCCCGACCACCCCCGCCCCTTCACCGACCACACACGACAGCGGCCACCCCGCAGGCGAGGTGGCCGTTGACAAGCTGGTGGGGGGTGGTCAGAAGCTCGCGGAGTCGCCGCAGGCGCAGCCGCCGGACGCGTTGGGGTTCTCGATGGAGAAGCCCGAGGCTTCGAGGCTTTCCTTCCAGTCGATCACCGCACCCTGCATGTAGGGGGCCGACATCGGGTCCAGGCGGATCTCGATGCCGTGCTGTTCCTCGACGATGTCGCCGTCGAGCGTCCGGTCGTCGAAGAACAGGGCGTAACGGAAGCCGGC
>DATFMD010000116.1:0-3029 GCA_035267125.1 Nitriliruptoraceae bacterium
CCGTCCTCACCGCGCACGCTTGCCGGCGGCTCAGACCCGCACCATGATCTCGTCCAGCGACTTGCGCGAGATGTCGGGGACGGTGGCGTCCGGGGCCGGGCGGCCGACCGGGATCACCACGTAGGGACGCTCGTTGGCAGGTCGCCCACAGATCTCGGTCAGGAACTTCATCGGGCTGGGCGTGTGGGTGAGGGTGGCCAGGCCCGCCAACTGCAGTGAGGCCAGCAGCAGGCCGACCGCGATGCCAACCGATTCCTGCACGTAGTAGTGCTTGCGGGTGTAGCCCGAGTCGACGTCCAGGTGGTGGGCCTGGGCGAACACGATCACGAGCCACGGCGCATCGGTGAGGTGGGACTTGACCTCGTCCGTGCCCAGCCGGTGCAACGCCGCCAGCCAGTCGTCGGGCATCCGACCGTCGTAGGAACGCCGCTCCTCCTCCTCAGCCGCCGCCCGGATCGCCGCCTTCACGTCGGGATCTCCCACCACCGCGAAGGTCCAGGGTTGGGCGTGCGCACCCGACGGCGCCGATCCAGCGGTGAGGATGGCGCGCTCCACCAGTTCGATCGGCACCGGTTCGGTCGAGAAGTCACGGATGCTGCGGCGCTGCTGCATCCGGTCGAGGAACTGGCGCTGACGCTGATCGGCGACCTCTGCCGTGGGCACGGTGGGGCGGTACGGGACTGGGCGGTACTCCCCGGCCAGCGGGTCGCGCGGATCGAAGGTGGGAGCGTTCACTGGTGGCCGCCTGCTGTCGAGTTCAGTCCGGTACGGGAGGACGCGTTCCGGCAGGCAACCACGTCACTCGGCCCGGGGCACCCCGCTGGGGATGCCCCGGGCCGGCCGACGCGCAGCCGAGTCCTCGACCGACCCCACACCGGGTCGACCGGGGTCACACGCCGACAGGCTCGCGATCGACGTCGTCGGCGTGGTCGGTGCTGTCCGCGTCACCCGGGTCCGAGGTCTCGTCGACAGCCGTCGACGGGTCGTCCGGTGTGGGTGTCGACGGAGGAACGGGGACCGCGGGCGGCACGGCACCACCCGTGGCACCCGGGCTGGCGTCACCGCGTCGGCGCCACCAGGCGCGCACCAGCAGCACCACGATGCCGATGGGCAGCAGCCACAGCAGGGTGATGGGGACGAGGTAGACGCCAACCCAGATCACGCCGTCGACGAAGGTGCGTGCGGCTGCCACGGTCTGGTCCCAGGCGGAGGTGGCCTCGTTCCCGGGACTCCAGGGCAGGGGACGATCGGCCTCGGGAACCTGCGTGGCCTCGGCGACCGCTGCCCGGGAAGGCTCGATGAACACGGTCAACGTCGACAGTGCCACGAGGTCGGAGAGGCCGGCGCGGCGACCTTCGAGCACCTCGATCTCGCCGCGGACGGCGGCCACCCGGTCGAACACGGTCACGATGTCGTCGACCTCACCCTGTTCGCGGGCGTCGCCCAGCACGACGAGGAGCTCCTCCTCGAGCGCGCCCAGGTTGCGCAGTTGCGCGTCGATGTCGGTGAGTTGGCCCGTGACGTCCTCGGTGCTGCGCTGCTCGGCGACGACGTCGGCGCCGGCATCGGAAACCTGCGACAACAGGTCGTCGAGGCTCTCCGACGGGACCCGGATCGTGATGCTGCCGGCCAGCAGGCCGAGGTCGTTGCGCTGCAACTGGGCGTCGGAGACGAACCCGCCGGCGTCGGCCGCGAGGCCACGGACGTCGGCGGCGGTGGCATCGGGATCATCCGACGCCAGCGTGATCGACGCCCGGAACACAAGGTCGCGACCCACGGTGCCTGCGGGTGCCACGTCCTGTTCGCCACCTTCCCCACCCGCCGAACGCCCGCCTGATTCCTCGCCCTCCGCGGCGGCACCATCCTCGGCGGCCGCCTCCGGCTCGGCGAGGTCGACGCCGGGCGCAGCAGCGTCTGGCTCGCCGTCGACCTGGTTCGGTCCAACCTGGTCGTCGACCGTGCTCGCACTGCCGCTGCCGCTGCAGCCGGCCAATGTCAGGCCGACCGCCAGGCACAGTGGCACCAGCCCTCGTCGCAATGTCGATGCGGTCCTCATTGGCGTGCTCCCTCGCGTCGCGGTGTCGTTCGTGGCGCTCGGTGTGACGCGGCCAACCGGTGCGCGGTTGCATCCCCGAGGGATGGATCGGCGTTCGGGGGCATACGCTGGCGGTTTCCCCTGCGACGAAGCCGATCACCGATGACCTCCCCCTCCCCCGACGCCGCGCCGGCGACCGAGTCCGCTCCGCAGGGCCACGTCGACGACGATGGCGACCGGGCAACCCACGACGAGGCCGGCCAGGTGAACGACGACGACACCGGCCGGGCGAACACCGACGACACCGGCCAGGTGCCCAACGACGACGCTCCGGGCGCCGACGCGGTCACCTTCAAGCGGCTCGGCCTGCGCAACCAGTTGCTGCGCAAGTTGGAGGAGGAGGGCTACGACGAGCCGACGCCCATCCAGGCCGAGGCGATTCCCCACCTGCTGGCCGGCGTCGACGTGCTCGGCCAGGCCGCCACCGGCACCGGCAAGACGGCCGCCTTCTCGTTGCCGATCCTCCACACGATGGGCCGCACCACCCCGGGTCGACCCCTGGCGCTGGTGATCGCGCCGACGCGCGAACTGGCGCTGCAGGTGGCCGACGCCATGCGCACCTACGGCGCCAACCTGGGCACCAAGGTGGTGGCCGTCGTCGGTGGCCAACCCGCCCACCGCCAGGTCAAGGCCCTCAAGCGCGGTGCGCAGGTCGTGGTCGCCACGCCCGGTCGCGCCGTCGACCTGCTCAAACGCGGGGCGCTGGACCTGTCGGGTGTCGCCACCGTCGTGCTCGACGAGGCCGACGAGATGCTCGACATGGGCTTTGCCGAAGACCTCGACGCCATCCTCGACGCGGCTCCGGACGAACGCCAGACCGTCATGTTCTCGGCCACCGTCCCGCGCCGCATCGTGGACATCGCCGAGCGCCGAATGCAGGACCCGGTGCGGATCGCCGTCAAGGACCGTGCCACCACCGAGGCAGGTGCCGACC
>DATFMD010000117.1:0-4131 GCA_035267125.1 Nitriliruptoraceae bacterium
GCCGGGAACACGCTCCAGATGGTGCACATGACCGGTGTCTTCGACTTCGTGCTCCCCGGAGGGGTCGAGATCGGCTTCTTCGAGGTCGACACGGACGGGGCCACGGGCATTGAGCGACCGTCGGTGGGATCCTCGGGGGCCAAGGGCGGCTTCGGCGGTGCCATCTTCATCTTCGTGTTGGGCAACACGACCGAGGCCGTCATCGAGTCCGGCGTCCACCTGTACAACGGCCTGGACGGCGGCTTCACGTTGACCGCGAGCGAGAAGATCGTCGCCTTCAGCTTCAGCCAGTCCGGTGCCAAGTCGGGCTCCTTCGCCGTCTCGGGCACCTTCACCTACTTCGGCCAGGACTCCGAGACCCTGGCGCACCTCGACAGCGGTGCCGTCGTGACCGGCCGGTCGGTGTCGGTGTTCGCAGGCTCGCTGGAGACCGTGGCAAACTGGGCCGGTGGGATCACCAAGGGCGAGAGCATCGGCGTCGGAGTCAGCGTCGCCGTGAACGACCTGGACCGGCGGACCCGCGCGATCGTGGGCTCACGGGATCTCGACAGTCGTGGCGCCGAGACCGTCACCATCGACGTGGCCGAGGGCGTGTCCGTCACGGCCGCCACCCTGGGCGAGGTCATCGCCCTCACGGTCGCGGCGGCCGTCGTGGGCAACGAGGACCAGGAGATGGGCGGTGACACCCCCGACGACCAACTGGATGGCGTGTCCACGCCCAGCACGTTCGACGAGGCCCAGCCACAGTCGCAGACGAAGGCCCAAACCGGCATCGGCTTCGCCGGGGCCGTGTCGGTCAACCTGCTGCGTGACGTGATCGTGGCGGCGGTCAACGACGACGGCACGATCACCGCCGAATCATTGACGGTCGAAGCCCGTGACCGCACCGGGCTGGTGGCCATCACCGGCGGCGGCTCCTTCCTGAGCGGCGCCGGCACCGGGACCAGCGCCGCGATCGCGGGCGCATTCAGCTACAGCGAGGTCGACCGGACCCTGCGTGCAGTCGTGCTGGGGACCACGCTCGCGCTCACCGGTGACCTGGTGGTGTCGGCGCGCCGCGACGCCCGCATCATCGCCGCGAGCGTGGGTGGCGCCGGCAACACCACCTCCAAGGGCATCGCGGTGGCCGGGTCGGTGTCGGTGAATCGCCTGCTGGGCACGACCGACGCCCGGTTGGAGGACGTCGACGCCGTCGTGGGTGGGGCGGCCAGCATCGTGGCGCAGGGCTCCGGCGGCATCATCGCCATCGGCGGTGGACTCAGCTACGGCACCCGGGTCGGCCTGGGCGCCGCGTTGGGCTTCAACCAGATCACGAACCAGACGAGCGCTGCGGTGCTGGCGGTCGCGACCCGGCCGTCCATGGTCGTTGGTGGAGACCTGACGGTCGCGGCCAGCGAGGACATCGCCCTGCGGTCGATCGCCGTCTCCGCCGGGGTGAGCAAGGGTGTGGGTGGCGCGTTCACGATCGCGATCAACCTGGTCGACGACGACGTCGAGGCCCGGCTGGCAGGCATCGACCTCGACGGTCCGGCCAGCGTCGCGGTGACTGCTCGCGACGACGTCGTGCTCCAGGCCGTCGGCGGGGCACTGGGCATCGGGCTCGACAAGGCCGGGTTCGGCGCCGCCCTGGGGTGGAACCAGGTCGGCAGTGACGCGTCCGCCGCCATCAGCGACGTGGTCATGACCGGCGTGGCCGGGGATGTCACCGTCGCTGCCGTGTCGAGCGAGCAGGACGTGCTGCTGGACGGCAAGATCTTCGCCGTGTCCGTGGCCGGCGCTGGATCTTCGGAAACCGCGGTCGCCGGCGCCCTGTCCATCAACGTCGTCACCGGTGACGTCCGGGCTGCCGTGGCCGGTTCGGCCATCACGGCCGGTGGCGCGCTGGAGGTGTCCGCCGCCAACGACGCGACGATCAGGGCCCTGACCGGGGGCGGTGCCGTGGCAGCAGGTGGCTCGGCGGCGGTGGGCGTGGCGATCGGCGTCAACGTGCTGGTCGGGCGCGTCGTCGCCTCCGTCGCCGACACGGCCGTGGTGGTTGGTGGTGCGGTGGACGTGACCGCGGCCACCGCCGCCACGATCGAGACCATCACGATCGGGCTGGCCGTCGCGGTCAAGGGCGGGGATCGGTCGACCGGACAGACCAACCCGCCGGAGGCACCTGCCGCCCCTGGTGCGGAGACCCCGGGTGGCGCCCCCGCCGGCGCGACCACGGGCGGCGGTGGGGCCGCGAGCACGTTCTCGCTGACCGGGGCCGGAAGCATCTCCATCAACGTCGTCCGCGGTGACACGGTGGCGTCCATCGTCGACAGCACCGTCGACAGTGGCGGCCTCGTGACCGTCCGTGCCACCGACGCCACGACGATCCACGCCATCGCCGGCGCGATCGCCCTCACCATCGGTGGGGACGGTGGGGCCGCGGTCGGTGTCTCCATCGCCGTCAACGACGTCCGCCACGCCACCCGGGCGATCGTGCAGGACACGCCGGTCGTGGCCACCGGGCTGGTCGTCGAGGCGGATTCCAGCGCCGAAGTCATCGTGCTCGCCCTGGCGGGCTCGGGCAACGTCGAGACCGGCAGTGGCAGCGACCTGCGGGTGACCGGCGCCGGCGCCATCGCCGTGAACCTGGTGTCGACCATCGTCGAGGCAGTCGTGCGTGGGGCCTCCCCGGTGACGGCCGTCGCTGGTGACATCGAGGTGGTGGCGGCCGACGCCACGACGATCATCGCCGATGCCGGTGCCGTGGCGATCCAGTTGTCCGGCGGCAGCGGCCGCTCCGTGACTGTCGGAGCCGCCGTGGGGGCCAACGACGTGACGACCGTGGTGCACGCCGGGGTGGAGGTGGTCCCGGCCACCGTGGTGTCCGCGACCGGGGACCTCACCGTGTCCACCACAACGGCCACGACGATCACGACGCTGAGCCTTGGCGTCGCCGGTGCGGTGACCACAGGATCTGGTGGCGGCGCGTCCTTCGCCGGTGCCGGCAGCGGTTCGGGCAACTCGATCCACACGACGTCCGCCGCAACGGTGGCCGGTGCCGTCGTGCAGGTCGGGTCGGGCGTCTCGGTCAACGCCGTCGACTCGTCCACGATCGTCGCCGACGCTGGTGCCGTCGGCCTGGTCCTGGCCCGCGGACCCCCGCTGGCCATCAGCGCATCCATCGCCGTCAACCTGATAGTGACCGACGTCCGGGCAGTGGTCCGGGACAGCCAGGTCGAGGCCTCGTCGATCAGCATCGGGGCCAGTACGAACAGCAGCATCATCGCACTCGCGATCGCCGGTGGGGGAACCGCCAGCAGCGGGAGCGAGGGGACGGGCTTCTCCCTCAACGGGGCTGGTGCCGTCACCGTCAACACCATCACCACCTCGGTCAGCGCAGCGGCCCTCCAGTCGGCCCTCGTCAGCGCGACCACCGTGGCCGTCACGGCCACCGACACCTCCCAGATCATCGCCGACGCCGGTGGCGTCGCCGTCACGGTCGCCAGCCAGCAGAGCGGGGGTGCCTCCGTCACCATCGGCGCCGCCGTCGCCGTGAACGAAGTCGCCGTCGACGTGGTCGCCGAGGTGACGGACACGCCCGTCGTGGCGCCCACCGGGCTCACCGTCGTCGCCACCTCCTCGACCGTCGTCAACGCGCTCGCCATCGGCGTCGCCGGCGCGGTGAGCAGTGGCGGGTCGGGTGTCACCGCGGGGCTCGCGGGGGCGGGCTCCGGGGTCGGGAACACCGCGTCGGGCGTGACCACCGCGTCGGTCTCGGCCAGTCCCGTGACGACCGGCGGCCCGGTGGCCGTGACTGCCACGGACGCCACATCGCTCGTGGGAACTGCCGGTGCCATCGCCATCCAGGTCACCACGGGTGGTTCGGGCACCGGGGGCGGGGCCGCGATCGGTGCCGGCGTGGTCGTGGCGACCATCGATCGCGATGTCACCGCCCTGGTGGACGGCTCCGCGCTCGGTTCGGCGGGCGCGCCGGTCGCCTCAGTGGACGTCGTGGCGACGAGCACCGCAGCGGTGGTCAGCACCGGGTTCGCCGGCGCTGTCGGCGTCGCGACCAGCAGCGGTGGTGGTGCCTTCGCCTTCGGTGGGGCGGCGGCGGTCTCGGTCAACACCGTCGACATCGACGTCCTGGCGGCG
>DATFMD010000118.1:0-3723 GCA_035267125.1 Nitriliruptoraceae bacterium
AACCACGAGATCTCCAGGTGGTAGCCGACCACGGCAACGACGGCGATCGCCCGCAGGCCGTCGAGGCCCGGCAGGTAGATCGCCGACTTCGAGACGGGTTTCGGCATCGATGTTCCTGGGGACAGTGCCATGCCCATGACAAGGCACGCATGGCGCTTGATGGTATGTCCCGGGGCGGCCGAAACCGCGCACCCGCCCCGTCCCAGCTGCCAATGGCTGACGCTTGGCTCGCACGTCCCCAGTCAGGACCGGGCCGAGGCATAGCCCAGGACGGCGGCCAGCCCCAGCGCACTTCGTGGTGCCCACGCCGAGCGCCACAGGCCGCCGTGCACGGCTTCGTGGGCCTCGTCCTGCCACGGGTGGTCGTGGGACTCGGGTTCCACGTGCAGGTCGCGCACGAGCAGGGCCGCCATCAGCGTGTTGGCCGTGGTCGGGTCGAACACCTCGACGCCGAAGCGGTGGGCGCCTGCAAACGCAGCGGCCAGGACCCGATTCTTGGTCACCGAATGCGTCCGCGAGGATGGCGCCACGTGGAACGACACCCGGGTGCCCTCGGCGCGGGCGACGGCTGCCCGCCAGCGTTGCAGGCGTTTGGCCAGGGCGTAGTTGGGCCCCTGCGCCGGCACGAGCGAGTCGGCGATGCCGGGGTCTGCGTCGGCAGCGTGGTTTCGCTGCAGGAGTCGACCGCGGCTGATCGCCCGCAGCGGACGCCCGAGCACGCGGGCCGTGGTCGAACGCGCCTCGTAGGCAGCCGTCGACTGGCGCACGGCGTCGCGTGGCGCCACGAACACGTCCGTCGGGGTGGCCAGGAAGGCCAGCGCCAGGTCGGGTCGGCGTGCCTGCACGCGACGGATCACCAGGTCCACTGCCGCCGACACCCGGACGTGGGCACCACCGTCGGCATAGGCGTAGTTGCCGATCGCCACGTTGCCGGGCAACCCCAGGATCCAGTCGGCGACCGCCATCGGGTCCTGGACGAGGTCGATGCCCGCACGGGAGGCCAGCGCCGCCAGCGCGCCGTCGTGATGCTCGGTGCTGCCATCTTCGCTTCTTGCGTCGCCCTGGGCGTCGTCGGCATGGTCGGGGACCGGCACGAGCAACCTGCCGGCCGTTGTGGAGGCCGATTCCAGGATCCGCTGCCACAACTCGGGTCGCGGCAGGTCGACGGCGGCGACCGTGGCACCCCATCGCAGCAGGGTGCCGAGCGGGGCCATCTCGGCGCCGGCGCCGCACACCACCATGGTCCAGCCATCGAGTTGCAGCCATTCCGGGTGGGCGATCACGTCGTCGATCGCGGTCGCGACGGAGGGCTCCATGATCCCTGCCGTGATCCAGGCATCGACGCGGCGGCGGATGCCGTCGCCCTCGAGTTGCTCCCCGCGCCACGGGAGGACGAATCCCTCGGGCTCGCCCGTGCCCTGGACCTCCTGCGTGTGCAGGCTGGCCGTGGCCGGCAGGTCGACCGCGTCACGGAGGCTGATCTCGCGACGCACCTGGTCGGCACGCCCGTCGTGGACGGCTGACGAGTCGGACGAGGCATCGGTCGGCACGAAGTGCATCAGGTCGTGGGTCGCATCGAGCCCGTCGCTGGCGATCGTGAGCCAGTCCTGGGGCTGGGCGACGCCGGCCTCGACCAGCCGACGGTGGTGTTGCAGGTAGTCGGATCGCCACGCCGTCGCACGCCGGGCGGCGTCGGCGCCGGTGGGGTCGACCTCGGCCAGGGCTGCTGCCACGACCGCCTGGCCCAGTGCGGACGTGCTCCGCCGTCCCCGCGACAGGGGAAACACGACACCGCGGTCCGCGCCGTCGTCGCCGGCGTCGCCGTGGCGTGCAGCCGTCGCCTCGTCCTCGGGGGTGTGCGGGCCTGCAGGCACGATGGCTCCTGTCGTGGTTGGGCGTGACGGCGTGGGTGCGTCGGTCGCCGGATCAGCCCTGGGCGATGAAGGCTGCGATGCGTTCGCCGATCTCGGTCCCGGCATCATTCTGGAGGAAGTGCGCCCCCTGGACGGTCTCGGGTTCGCCCGCGGCCGGGATGAGGGCGGCGATCCGTTCGCCGACGACCGGGGGGATGATCGGGTCCTTGGCACCCCACAGCGTCAGGACCGGGGCATCGTCCCACCCCGCCAGCACACGCCAGGCCGCCTCGTGCTCGGCTGCGCCCGGATCGTCCCCGGAGCGGACCACCAGGCCGGGCATCGCCAGCGGGCCACCGTGGGAGGACGCGTCGGGGTAGGGGGCCAGCCAGGCGCGTTCCTCCTCCTCGCTCATCTCCGACAGTTGCGCTCCCGCAATCAACGACGCCACCGGGAGTTCGTCGATGCGCTGGACGAAGTCATGGAATCGTTGCCAGTCCTCGCTCATCCTGACCCCGGGGCGATACATGCCGGTGTTGCAGATGACGAGCCGGTCCACCTGGTCGCGGTGCGTCGTTGCCCACGGCAGGCCCAGCATCCCACCCCAGTCGTGGACCACGAGCGTGCACGAGCCACCGTCCAGTGCAGCTGCCAACGTCTGCTCGAGGGCGTCGGCCATGCGGGGATACGAGTACCACTCCCGTCCCTGCGGCTTGTCGGATCGGCCGAAGCCGACCAGGTCCGGCACCAGGACGCGGTGACCGGCCGCCAGCAGCGGGGGGACGACGTGGCGCCACAGGTAGCCCCATGTCGGCTCGCCGTGCAGCAGCACCACCGGGTGGGCATCGGCCGGGCCCTCCTCGATCCATGCGACCCGAAGGGCCGTTCCGTCGACCTCGATCTCGGCGTGTTCGGGTTCCCAGGGCCAGTCCACGAGGTCGTCGAAGCGATCGTCGGGCGTACGGACAACGGTGGTCATCGTGGACTCCGGAAGTGGTGTCGACTGCGGGATGGGTCGTGGCTGGTCGCCCTGGATCATCCTAGGTCGGACGGGCCCCAGCGCACCCAGTCCTCGGGAACGTCCAGGTCGACGAACCCGGGCAGGAACACCGACGTGGCCGATGCGCCGATCGCCGCGGCGGCGTCGACGTGCGCCTGCGCGCTGTCGTGCCCGTACGCAGGTGCGACCAGGTCGGGTGGCCGGACGTACAGGCCATTGGTCCCGTCGTTGCGTTGGCAGCGAGCCACCGCAAGGGCGCGGGACGCCGTCCCGGCGGCAGCCACGAGCGCCTCGATGTCGGCCGCGGAGACCCGCGGGAGGTCCGTTGGCAACACGATGGCGGCATCAGCCACCTCGGCTGCCCAGGCCAGCCCCTGGGCGATGGCCTCGTTGAGCGTGTTCGAGGTCTCGGTGAGGCCGACGGCGCCGGCAGCCTCGGCGTGGTCGAGCAGTTCCCGGCTGTGCGACACGACGGCCACGGGCCCCACCGCGAGTGCGACCGAGAGGGTGTGCGCGAACAGCTGCCGCGCCAACCGCTCGCGGTCCTCGGCCGCGACCATGCCTGCGAGCCGTCGCTTGGCCCGACGGGGCGCCGCGGCGGGCACCACCGCGACGAGTGGGTGCCGACCTCGTTCGGTCTGGGCGCCCGCAACAGGCTCGGCGTCAGGTGGCGTGCGGGGGGTCTTGCGGGCGGTCATGCGACGTGCACGGCGGCGAGGACATCGCGTGCCAGGGCGCGCTCCGAGTCTTCGTCGTCCATCACCATCGAGGTGCTCTCGACGCGCTCGACTCCTGCGACCTCCACCAGGTCCTCGGGCGCCACCACGATCGCCGAAATGGCGGGGGCGAGGTGGCGAGCGACCCCCGTGG
>DATFMD010000119.1:0-22889 GCA_035267125.1 Nitriliruptoraceae bacterium
CATGGGCGGCGGCGGCTGGGGCGGCGGCGGCGGCGGCGAACGCAACGGCGGCGGCGGCGGCGGCGGCTCGTACGCCCGCGCCGCGTCCACCCACCTCGACCTGCCCGACCCCTACCCGTCGACCCCCTCGGTCTCGACACCGTCACTGGTGATCGCCTGGCCCATGGACCCCCCGCCCGACCAGGTCGTGGCCACCACCGACGGCGACGGCACCATCACCGTGACCCGGCCCGACGGCACCGTGCTGTGCGACGACGTCACCCAGTGCGAGGCCAGCGTCGTGCCCGGCGACGACCTCGTCATCACCGCCACGCCCGACCCGATCGCGGACTTCGTCGGCTTCCACGGCGACTGCGACGTCGACGGTGATCGCTGCACCACGATCTACCGGCGCGGCGCACAGGTCACCGCGGAGTTCCACGTCCCGACCGTGCCCATCACCGTGCGCGTCGCCTACGACGACCAATGGTTCCAGGAGGGCTGGGTCGAGTACCGCAGCCAGCCCGTGTGCGGCCACGGCGTCGCCGGTGGAAACACCTGCACGGTGGAGGTTCCCGCACGGGCCCCGGCCACGCTGCGTGCCCACGGCATGCAGTTCACCGGGCTGTCGCACTGGACCGGTGCCTGCACCGGCAGCGGCTGGACCTGCACCATCGCCGACCCCTCCACCAGCCCGACCGTCACCGCCCACTTCACGTCCTCCCAGTGACGTGGAAGGGCCGGTTCACACCCCCGGCCCTCGACCATCGCCAACCCATCGCGCCCACACGCACCCGTGCGAGTGGGCGCCGACCTGTCCACCGCCGTGCCGGCCCGGTCTCGGACACAACAGTGGGACTGGACAGGTTTCGGTTCGGTCTCAGGTTGCCGTCAGGTGGCCGACGCCACGCTGGAGCCACCACGCCACACGTGACGCATCCACGCGTCCCACCGACAGGACCCACCATGACTGCCACGACCACCACCCAACCCCGACCGTTCCGCCGCCTGGGCGTGGCCGCCCTGGCCAGTGTCCTGCTCGGCGCCGGGCTGGCCGCTGCCGGCACCCCGGCCCTGGCCGCTCCCGGTCTGGACGACAACTGCAGGCTGGCCACCTACGTGGACGCGACCTACGTGGAGTGCTCGATCACCGAGAGCGCGTCGTTGACCTTCGACGACCTCGTCCCCCACGACCTGACCCCCCACGACGGCACCGACGTCATCATGACCGCCCGCGGCGGCAGCGGGGCGAACAACTCGTCCAGCCCAACCAGCAACCTCCATGGTGGCGCCGGTGGCGTCGCCCGCACCCTGGCCCCTGCCGAGGACATCGATGAACTCCATGTCTACGTCGGCCGCAACGCCGGACGTGATTCGTTCGAAGGAGGATCGGCCACCGTCGTCAGCGAAGTCCCCATCCACGAGGTCACGTCGATCGACGACGCCTGGCTGGTCGCCGGCGGCGGCGGCGCGCAGGGGGAACTGATGCCGTGCAGGGACAAGGAACGGAGAAGGGGCGCAGGCAGTGGTGGCCGGGGCGGAACCGCCGATGCCAACCGCACCGACGGCGACGCCACCGCGGCGGGCTGGAACGGTGGCCGGGGCCACTACCTCGTCGGCTGCCATGACCACAACACCGGCTGGCCCGGGACCGGCGGTGACCGTGGCGTGGCCGGCGTCAACAACGGTGACCCGCGTTCCAACGGCATCGACGGTGTCGGTGGCCACGGCGGCGACAACGGCTGGCAGGGCAACGTCGCCCCCGACCACCTCCCCGGCCGCGGCGGCGTCACCTCCGTCTACGCCATGGGCGGCGGCGGCTGGGGCGGCGGCGGCGGTGGCGAACGCAACGGCGGCGGCGGCGGCGGAGGCTCGTACGCCCGCGCCGCGTCCACCCACCTCGACCTGCCCGACCCCTACCCGTCGACCCCGGCGGTCTCGACACCGTCGCTGGTGATCGCCTGGCCCATGGACCCCCCGCCCGCCCAGGTCGTGGCGACCACTGACGGCGAGGGCACCATCACCGTGACCCGGCCCGACGGCACCGTGCTGTGCGACGACGTCACCCGCTGCGAGGCCGTCGTGCGACCCGGCCGCCAGCTGGTCGTGACCGCCACGCCCGACCCGATCGCGGACTTCGTCGGCTTCCACGGCGACTGCGACGTCGACGGTGACCGCTGCACCACCACCTACCAACCAGGCGCACAGATCACGGCGAACTTCCACGTCCCGACCGTGCCCATCACCATCCAGGTCGACTTCCCCGACCCCTGGACCATCACGGGCTGGGTCACCCACGACGGCACCCCGGTGTGCGGCTACGGCACCCCCGACGACCGCTGCACCGTCCAGGTCCCCGAACGGGCGCCCGCGACCCTGACGTGGGGAAGCCAGCAGGTCACCGCCTTCTCCCACTGGTCCGGCGCCTGCACCGGCACCGGCCCGACCTGCACCATCGCCGACCCGACCACCCACCCCACCATCACCGCCAACTTCACCCAGTCCGACAGCGGCTGGTAGCGAAGCCAGACCACACCCACCACCCCACCCCGGGCCGGTCGCCACGGCGACCGGCCCATCCATGCCCATGCCCTACCACCGCCGCGAGTTCACCCCGTCACGGTCAGGTTGAACTCGTCGGCGATGCCGTTGAACACCATCTCGGCTCCGATCGCGAGCACCAACAACCCCATGAGGCGGGAAACGACCATGATGCCCCGGGGTCCGAGGCGACGCGACAGCGGCACGGCCAACCGCAGGGCCACATAGCACACCAGACAGATTGCGACGATCCCCACCGCCCACCCGACGTAGTCCAGCGGCGAGTCGTGGCGATTGGTCAGGCCGAGGGACAGCGCGAGCGCGCCTGGCCCGGCCAACAACGGAAACGCCATCGGGTAGAAGGCGATGTCGTCGTCGCCAAGTGGTTGCCGGGTGGCGTCGACGGTCACGTCCTCCGTCAGCATGCGCCAGCCGGAGTAGCCGATCACGAGTCCGCCGACCGCCTCCACGGCGGCCAGGGAGACATGGAACAGGGTGAGCAGGTAACTGCCCAGGGAGAAGAACACCACCAGCAACACGGCAGCGAACAACGTCGCCAATGCGGCCTGTCGACGTCGCTGGCCATCGTCCAGCCCAGCGGCCAACCCCAGGAAGGCCGGGACGTTGCCGATCGGATCCACGATCGGCAACAGCGCCCCGAACGCCACGACTGCGGAGGTGACCACGTGCTCCACGGGCAACCAACTCCTTGCCGTCGACCTGCGGGTCGACGCATCGGGGGGGCATCGGTCGCCGCGACCTGCCGCCAGCCGTGGAGGCGAGGCGCTTCTTGCCGGGGGCGCGAGGGGCACGTGCCCAGGACGGGTTCCCGGGACCAGTGTTGCACATCTTCACCCCGACACCCCTCCAGACGCGTCCGGGACCCGGGGGACCGGACAGTCTTCGGTCCGGTTTCGGGTTGCCCTGGGGTGGCGACGGGCACCGTGGCACGCATCGAGCCAACGACACGCGTCCCCGCGTACGACCGAACAGGACCAACCATGACCGCCACGACCACCACCCAACCCCGACCAGCCCGCCGCCTGGGCGTGGCCACCCTGGCCAGCGTCCTGCTCGGCGCCGGGCTGGCCACGGCGAGCGCGCCGGCACAGGCCGCTCCGGCCCAGCCTCTTCAGCCCCAGGGCGTTTCCCAGGTGGAGGACTGCGACCTGACCCTCCACGCGTCGAAGCCCTGGGTCGAATGCGTCGTCACCGACAGCGGCGCGATCACCTTCGGCGACCTGGTCCCCGAACACCTCCTTCCCAACCCCGGGACGGACGTCATCATGACCGCCCGCGGAGGCGACGGTGCGACGCTGACCGATCCGTTGCCCGACCTCCGGGGTGGACCCGGCGGGGCCGCACGCACGATCGTGGCCACCGACGACATCGACCAAGTCCACGTCCACATCGGACGCAACGCCGCCGACGGGTCGCGCGAGGGTGGCTCGTCCACCGTCGTCGCCCCGGTCGCCATGGACCATGTCACGTCGATCGAGGACACCTGGCTGGTCGCCGGTGGCGGCGGGGCCCAGGGCGCCCGGATCAATTGCAAGGGCAGGATCAACCCCCGGTCCCAGAACCAGGGTGCTGGCAGTGGTGGTCGGGGTGGGACGGCCGATGCCACCCGCACCGACGGTGACGCCACCGCGGCAGGCTGGAATGGTGGCCGGGGCATGATGGTCCACGACTGCAAGGTGGGCAGGGCGGGCCACCCCGGGACCGGCGCTGACCGTGGCGTGGCCGGCGTCAACAACGGTGACCCTCGTTCCAACGGCATCGACGGTGTCGGTGGCCACGGCGGCGACAACGGCTGGCAGGGCAACGTCGCCCCCGACCACCTCCCCGGTCGTGGCGGCGTCACCTCCGTCTACGCCATGGGCGGCGGCGGCTGGGGCGGCGGCGGTGGCGGCGAGCGCAACGGCGGCGGAGGCGGCGGCGGGTCCTTCGCCCGCGCGGCGACCACGCACCTCGACCTGACGGACATCCACCTGTCCAGCCCATCGGTGACCATCGCCTGGCCCATGCCCGCGATCTCGACGGTGGTGGCCAACAGCGACGGCGACGGCACCATCACCGTCACCCGACCCGACGGCACCCTGCTGTGCGGCGACGTCACCAGCTGCGAGGCCAGTGTCACCCCCGGCAGCCAGCTGGTGGTCACCGCCACCCCCGACTCGATCGCCGACCTCATCGGCTTCGACGGCGACTGCGACGTCCACGGCAACGTCTGCACCACCACCCACCAGCCCGGCCAGCACGTCACCGCGAACTTCCACACCCCGACCGTGCCCATCACCATCCAGGTCACCTTCGAGGACCAGTGGTTCCAGTCGGGCTGGGTCGAACACGACCGGACCCGCGTGTGCGGCCCCGGCGCCGGCGGCACCACGTGCACGGTCCAGGTCCCCGAACGGGAGCTGGCCACCCTGCACGCCATCGTCGACCACACGGTCACCGAGCTCTCCCATTGGTCCGGCGCCTGCACCGGCACGGACCCGGCCTGCACCATTGACCCGGCCGGTCACCCCACCGCCACGGCCCACTTCGTCGCCCCCACCGGCGGCGGTGGCTGGGGGTAGTCACCCCCCAACCGACACGATCGGAGCCGGTCGCCACACGGCGACCGGCCGCGCCCATGCGCGACCGGCCACACGGTGCCACGTGTGCTCCGCAACAACGTCCGAGCGCGCCTCGGCGACCGAGCGGTTCTGGCCGGACGTGCCTGGGACGTCCGTGCAACGCCCCCAGGCTGCGAGTCCGTACTGTCCATCGTGTCCCGACGCGTTGGCCGGACGCGTTGGCCGGACGTGTTGGCCGGACGTGCGGCAGCACACTCTCGAGGAGCCGATCACCATGACACGACCTGGCCTGGGACAGCACGGAGCCATGATCTCCTTCGCCTCCACCGTGCCGTTGATGAAGAGCCGACGCGGGCTTGGTGTGGCAGCAGTGGCCGCCCTGCTCGTGGCAGCCGGCCTGGTCACCGCGGGCGCGCCGGCTCGGGCCCAGTCCCTGCCGGACGACTGCGAATGGGTCGAGTACGACTCGGCCGTCTACCTGGAATGTGTGACCCTCGTCAGCGGCACGATCACGTTCGACGACCTGGCTCCCGGTCTGCCACCCGACGAAGGATCGCCGGTGATCCTGACGGCCCGCGGCGGAAATGGGGCGGACTTGCCGAGCACCCAGGGCCGCTCGGCTGGACCCGGCGGGGGCGCTCGCACCGTGGCGTCCGCCGACGACATCGACCAGCTGTACGTCGCCATGGGTCAGAACGCCGACGTCGACTCACGCCTGGGGGGATCGTCGACCGTCGTGAGCGAAGTTCCGATCGGCGAGGTCACCGGCATCGACGACGTCTACCTGATCGCCGGCGGTGGCGGCGCCCAGGGGGCCCGGCTGAGCTGTGTCGGCGGTGCCGCCGGCGCTGGCAGTGGTGGCCGAGGTGGGCATGCCGATGCCGCCCGGACCGACGGTGCCGCCACAGGGGCCGCCTACGACGGCGGCTCCGGACAGACCGCGGGCTGCAACGGCAGCCAGACCGGCCGCCACGGGACAGGCGGTGATCGCGGGGTTGCCGGCATCAACACCGGTGACCCGCGCTCCAACGGCATCGACGGCATCGGTGGCCACGGTGGCGACAACGGCTGGCAGGGCAACATCGCCCCCGACCACCTCCCCGGCCGCGGCGGCGTCACCTCCGTCTACGCCATGGGCGGCGGCGGCTGGGGCGGCGGTGGCGGTGGCGAGCGCAACGGCGGCGCGGGAGGGGGCGGCTCGTATGCTCGCGCGGCGACCGAAGCCCTCGACCTGGACGAGTTCACCACGTACTTCTTCACGTGGCCGGCCTTTCTGAAGGTCGCGTGGTTGACCGACGCGCCGACGATCTCCGAGCCTGGCCCCAGCGAGTCGCCGGACCCAACCCAGTCGCCGGACCCCACCCAGTCACCCGAGCCCACCCGGTCGCCCGATCCGACCCAAACGACCCAACCGACGCAGTCGAACGAACCGAGCGTGCGCGTGGATCCCGACGACGTCGTCGTGGTACCGCGGCGCACCGTCACCGTGACGGGCTGACGATTCCACTGGATCGATTCGCAAGACCCGGGTCTGAGCCCCCAGTTCTCGAGGTCAGCGTGACCAGCCGCGTCCACACGGCCCGGCCGCACGCCTCCGCGCCCCGAGGCGTCGGATGGTCACGCGGAGCCCACGATGCTGACCGGGGTGCCGATGGGGAGTGCCTCCATGCCCGCCCGGACCCAGTCGTCGGGGTGCAGACGGATGCAGCCGTTGGACCCGACCCCCTGGGTGGTCTCGCCGATGTAGGCGTGGATCGCCACGACGGCCGGACCGTCGCCGAAGACGTCCAGCGTCGGGGAGTGCGACCCCAGCGCCGCGACCGCTGGGGTGGAGGACTCCTCGGTCCAGCGCGACGCGAGATAGGTCCGACCCGGCGGCGTCGGCGACTCGGCGGCTCCGTGCCGGGTCGGGACCGTCACCGTGCCGTCCGGCCCGGTCACCGTGACCGTGTGGGCCACCAGGTCCACGACCACGGCATGGGTGCTCGGGGTGACCTCGGCCACGTCACTGACATGGATCCAGCCAGTTGCGCCGTTGACCGCACCGTCCTGGGAGGGCAGCGACAACCGGCTGGGAAGCATGACCCGCAGCCAGTCACCGTCCCGGTCCGTCACCGGGATCGCCGTGTCGTCCATCAGCGTGATACTCGGCAACAGCCCGATCACCGCCTGGCCCGGGGCTGCATGCACGACCGCCCCACTGGGCCCGAGATGCACGACCGAGTCCACGTCGCCGGTGCGGTCGTCCTCCGGCGCAGTGGGCGTGATGGACCACGGATCGATCAGCTCGAGATCGGCCCGGCTGTCCACCTGGACCGGTGGCGGGGACGTCGGCGTGGGGCTGGGCGTCGGTGTCGGCTCGAGCGGGGTCGATGACGGCGTGGGTGCCGCCTCGGTCACGGTGACCGGCGCTGGCTCGCTGGGGGTCGGCGGGGCCGCCCCATCCCCGCAGCCAATCCCGAGCAGTGCCCCCACCGCCAGGGATGCGCAGAGTCGCACGACCGAGATCCGGCCGGCGCGGGACGGCCGGACGGGTCGGCGGCGCGAAGAGACGGTCATCACGTCGTCAACCCGGCTCGACGGCCCGGCGACCTGGTCGGAGGCGACGTGACCGTCCACTGACCATGGCACGCCGTCAACCCGTCACGTCGACACGTCGTCGCGTCACGATCACGTTGCCGTCGTCATCGACGACCGGCGTGGGCCGACCGGAATCGCCCGAGCCGTCGCCACCCGAGCCGTCGCCACCTGTGTCGCCACCACCCGTGTCGTCGCCGTCGTCATCGTCGTCATCGTCATCGTCGTCGGAGGTGAGTGCGAGGGCGACCTCCTGCAACAGGTAGCCGTATGGGGCCCCGAAGATCACCGCGGCGAAGTACTGGAGGTCATCGTCTTCGGCCTCGCCCGCCTCCTTCCCCCAGATCTTCCAGGCCGCCTTGGTGATGCTGCCGGCGACGGTCATGACACGACCGACGAACGCGAGGATCTCTGAAGCGGGCAGCTTCTTCTTCTCCCCGTCCTCAACGAGTTCGTACGCCTCGACGCCCAGCAACGTCACATGGACGCCGACCTCGAAGAGCTCTGCCGCCTCGGAAGAGTCCTTGTCGCCCTTCACGTAGCCGTTCAGCTTGATGACCGAGGTGATGACCGTGGATGACGCCTTTACGACCGCGGCGGCGATCTCCAACTCCGCGCCCGCGGGCCGCGACTGTCCCGTGAATTGCGAGGCGATCGAGTACGTGAACTTGTTGACCCTGTTGATGACGCCCAACCACGACGTCACGCTCAGGAACAACCGCTGGCCTGCGCTAAGGTCCGTCTTCGGAGTCTCGGCCGTGATCAGCCACGCCAGTGCAGACAACTCGGACAGAACGAAACTCGCCCCGAGGTTGACGGCGTCCCACAGGGTCACCGCCGTCGACGCCTCGACCGCGAGCGCGTCACTGCCGCCGTCGAGTTGGGCGACGCTGCTGATGACCACGCCGTCACGCATGTATGCGGTGGTCCACAGCAGGATGGCCAGGGGGAGGAGCACCATGTCGGCACCCTTGAGCTCCAGCCGGCCGTTGGACACCGAACCGAGGTCGGCACCGAACAGCTTGATGAAGTCCGCCAGCGGCTTGATGTTGAGCTCCACGAAGCCTTCCTGGCCGAGCAGGTCCGACAGCACGTCGGCATAGGGCGGGGTCGGTCCCCTCGCGAGGTCGTCGAGGTCGTCGAGCATCGTCTTCAACGGGGTGTCCACCAACTGGTCGAAGAGCGCCTGCAGCCCCTGGTCGCCGACCATCGTGTCGTAGAACCCCTCCGGGTTGACGAGGGCCACGAGGAGTTGCTCGACGAGGGTGGTCAAGTCGGTGATGAACGTGTCCTCGAAGGCCTCGATCAGCTGCTCCACGTCCTCCTCGAAGACGTTGTCGACGTCGCTCATGGAGAACTTGATCGGCAGTTCGCTCGCTGCGGCGGACAGGGCCTCGTTGGCGCCCTTGAGGATCCAGTTGAGGATCTTCTTGACGATGGGGTTGTTGATGATCGCCGTCAGCACGCTGGCCGGCAACGTGTCCTGGCTCGGGCTCGTGGGCGCCGTGATCGCGCTGCTTCCTCCTGGCAGGAAGTCCTCGATCAGGCCGTAGGTGCTGTAGTCGTCGGGCAACGTGGGCGGCACGGTGAGCTTGGCGTCGTCGTATTCGAAGGTGCCACCGAGGACGCTGCCGAGTCGATTTTCCAGGCTCTTCTTGAGGTCGAGCATCTTCTCGAAGTGGAGGAACATCGAGATCAGCGCGATGATCTCCTCGATCATGATGTAGATGAACGACTCTTCGACGATGCTGACGACCACGTTGACCAGGATGCTTCCGTACTCCTCGACGGTGCTCACGACCTCCTCGAGGGCGTTGTCGACCCCGTTGACGGCCTTCATGATGTCCGCGTCGACCTTGGCCGTGATCTGGTCGGCGTCCTGGATCAGCGTCACCGTCGCGGACCCGAGCGCGTTGATGGTCTCGGTCTCGGCGTGGTGCAGCCAGTGCAGCGCATCATGCAGCGCGTGGGAGATCGACGACCAGATGCTGCCGAGTTCCTGGGCGGCGACCGCGGACCCGTTCGTGTTGTCGATCTTCGCCGGGTCGGTCCCCGTCGCGTAGGTGAATGTCGTGGAGATCGAGGCCGTGCCCGCCAGGGAGCCGTTGACCACGCTGGTCACCGACACGAGCGGGTCGATCTGTTCGCCCTCGGACGCGCTGAGGTTGCCCGACGCCGAGGCCGCCGCCAGGTTGGTGCCGGACGCGTTGAGGTAGCCGGCGAGGTTGTCCGTGAGGTCGGCCGTGCTGGACGAGAACCCGGACTTGAAGGACCAGGGCGCGCTGCCGTCGTCACCGTTCATTTTGTTGGCGAGGGTGGTTTTGTTCACGTACGAGGTTGGGTCGGCCACCGGGGCATCGTCACCCAGCAGGTCGGACAACGACGTCGACGCGCCCGTGCCCATGCGGGCCTGCGCCTGGGCGGACACGTTGACCGACTGCCATCCCGCAGACGTGTCGTTGCTCCCGGTCAGCATCGCCGCGTCACTGCCCGACGGCTGCAGTGTGCTGGTGTCGACCAGCCGCGCATACAGGATCACTGCCAGCGTGCTCGCCTTGACGACCAGCTCGAGTCGATTGTTGGCGGTGTCTGGCGCAGCGAAGAACGACGTGTACCGGTCGACTTGGTAGTAGTAGTTGTTGGTGGTGTCGGTGACGGTCGTCGGTGCATCGCCGCGGACCTCGATCGACATGTCCGGGTTGTCGGACATGCGCACGGTCTGACCGTAGACGTTGGCCATGCCGATGCTCAGTTGGTAGTGGTCACCGGTCTCGTTCTCGCCAGGATCCTGGGGCAACACCTGGGTGGCGATCTGGCGCTTGTGCCAGGTCTTCGTGACGGGGTTGGACGTCATCAGGTAGGCGGCATAGTCCTGTGCGTCGGCGCTGCTGCTCTGGGCCTTCGTGATCGCGATGTGGCCGCTGTCCCACGCGAACCGCGTCGGGGCGTACACGGCCTGGAAACCCTCGCCGAGCCACGACGCCTGGACGGTGCTGGACGGGCCTGTGCTGAAGGCCGCAATGGCGTTGAGCAGGACGTTGTAGACCGGGACGTCGAAGTCCGGGACTACTCCAGTCAGGCCCACCCACTTGTCCAGGTTCGCGGCCACGGAATCGGCCAGCACACTGGGGGTGGCGTCCTTGGTCGTCGACGAGTACCCCGACGGGCGCGGGTTGCCCTGCGCGTCGTTCTCGCCGAAGATCGGCGCCAGGTACGGAGGATTCGCATTGGCCGCATCGGGTTGCTGGCGTTGTTGGCGCATGATGAACAGGCTGCTCCCCGCAGCGCTGCTGGCCGTGTTGGTCAGCACGAACCGGAACCCACCGAACTTGCTCATGCCACCACTGAAGGTCACCGGGGCCTGGTCCCCAGAGGCATCGCTCGCCAACGTCACGGGGACCATGCCACCCAGGAAGCCGCCCTCGGTGTTGACATTGTCAACAGACACGTACAGGGCGACGAACGTCTCGAACGCGCCGATGTGGACGTGGTAGCGGTACGGGTCACTGTCGGTGGTCTGGACGGTGTAGAGGCGGTGGGACGACACGAGCGTGCTGAAGTCCGGGATCAGCGTGGCGTCCTCGCCGGTTATCGTCGACCCGCCCCCCGTTCTCCACGATGTGGCGTCGTATTCGATCAGGCGTACCAGGGTCCCGGCGTCGTCGATGGCCTTCGTCGAGTCGCTCACGATCTTGTCTTCGGACAGCGTCTGGAAGATCGTTGCCTTCGCGGCGGCCCCCGAGCCGGAGACCTCGCTGTAGCCGATGGCGGCACCCCGCGTCTCAGCGATCCACGTCAGCGACCAGTCATTGGCGGGTTGCGACTTGGGCAGGATCTGCGCCCTGCACACGATGCCCCGGCCCCCCGTCTCGGCGGGCATGTCATCCAGCGTCAGGACCACGATCGAGGACACCAGGTACAGGACGATCGACTGGAACGAAGCGACACCGCCACTGTCCGAGCGGATCGACAGGTCGGTGTAGGTGGTTGCGCGCCGCACGAAGTCGTTGCCGGTCACCTTGACGATCGCGCCGATCTCGTTGACGGCCCACTGCACGGGATGGTCGGCGGACCGCTCCCCGGCCGACATCGGCTGCCCGGTCCCGAGGATCGCGAACCCGCCCCCGGTTCCCTGCGCGACGCCCGTGTCGACCACGATGACGAGGTACGTCACCTCCGAGGAACCCGACGAGTCGAACTGGTTGTTCCACCTGGCGCCGATGGCCAGGACCTGGGTCGGACTGACCAGGCCCGGCGCGTCCGAGGTCTTGGGACCCATGATCACCTCGCGCACCTGCCCGTCGGTCGTGACACCGTCCCCGCGGGGATTCCACGCCTGGCGATAGTGCGCCAGTTCCCACTGCGTGTTGCCACTGCTGTCGGTGCCGACGTCCTCGAGCTGGATGAGCTCCGGCGTGCCGAAGTGGGCATCAGTGTCCAGCCACGTGGTCTCCAACGGGTCGCTGTCACCGAACAGGCTCTGGACCTTGTGCCGCCCCTGTGGCCCCTCGATCAGGGCGTGGGACCCGAGCTGCTCCGGCGAGATGACCGGTCGGGAGTAGACCGGCTCGGGGAACAACTCGGTGCCCATGGTCAGGGTCGCCGCGGCGGTGACGCTCGAGGTGTCCGCAAGCGTCAGCCCCACCTGCGCGGCCTCGACCGCCAGTGCCGAGTCCCTGCGCCCCCACAGGGTGGGCGGCGTGCCAGCCGCGATCAGCCCCCCGATGACGGCGAACTGGCTGGTCTTCAGGAACTTCCGTCGGCTCATCACGATGTCGAAGGCGGCCAACTCCTTGGCCTCCACCTCCGGCTTGCGGATGATGGCGCGCAACCGCTCCTTGAGCTTGCGCCGCAACGTCATCCAGTTCTCATCCACGGAACACTCCTACAAGTCGGCGAGAGACGGAGCGACTCTACGCCCCATCCTCGTGGGGTTGTTGCACGCCCGTCCCAGATGCACCGGAACCCGACCTCGTCGATGTCCGTCGAACCGGTCACCGTCGGTCAGCCCTCCTCGATGTCGTGGATGGCCGCGCGATCCGCGACCCCGGGGGTGCCGAGCCGGACGTGCGAGGGCAACTCGACGTGCAGTTCGTCGCCGGCGTCGATCGCCACGCGGCCGTCGGTCATGGCCATGTCGAGGACGTGCCCGCCGTCGGCGCGGTCCTCCGACAGGAAGTGCAGGTGGTGACCCGGCGCTTCGACGCCGGCGATCTCGTCGGGGAAGCGGAAGCCGACGATCGTCCCGCGGGCGGCCTGCACGGACCACTGCGTCTGATGGGCGATGATCTCGGCCAAGGGCGGGTAGGGCGGCTGTCGGCCGTGCACGCTGCGCAGTCGCAGGTCCCGGAACTCGCCGTCGGCCCGCACTGCTGCGACGGGACCCGCCGTGGGCAACAGTCCGTCGACGAGGTGGCGGAACCCCTGGAGGTCCACGCGGCCGTCGATCTCCACCTCCGCGATCGGCGAGAACCGGCACACGACGGCGAAGGGCGTCGGCGTCTGCGACGCGACGCGGGTCACCACGCCGTGGCCATCCACCAGGAACGCCTCGCCGTCGACGATGACCAGCTCACCTCCGACGTGCTGCACCGTGCCGATGCCGAGGTCGCCGTGCTCCAGCAGTTCGCCGATGGTGGCGTCCCCGCCCAGGTGGCCCTCCATCAGCGCTCGCAACGTGCCGGCCTGGAACGCCGTGTGCTCCCTCGCGGCATCGTGCGCGAACCCACGGCGCGTCAGTGCCCGCAGGTGGAGAGCGCCGACCAGCCGGTCATCGATGATGTCGCGCATGGGTTTCCTGCCGGGCGGCAACGACGGAGCGAGACGGCACGGACCGTACGACCGATCGGCGCCCCGTCGTTGCACACCTGTCCCACATGCACGGGATGGTCCCCGGCGGCCGGTGTCGGTCCGACTGGCCACCACCGTGGCGACGCTGATCTGCGCGAAGACGGCGGATGCCTGGCCCCAACAGGGTTGGCCCGAAGGGGGCCGGCCGCCCCAGTTCGACCGGCCGCAGTGTTGAGGACCTTCCGGATCGACCTGCAGCCGCTCCTCAGCCACTCGTCAGCCGGCCTGGCCGGCCAGCAGGCCGGGGCCGTGTCGCCGCCGTGTGGTTCCGCCGACCACCATCCCGATCGAGAGCACCGCCCACACCACGAGCAGGACGAGCGCACCGACCCACGCGACCGCGGCACCGGTGGTGGCAAGGACGATCGTGTGGGCAGGTGCAGTGGGCACCAGGGCGGCGAACGCCTCGAGCGCCGGTGGCGCCGTCGAGGACGTGCCCACGACGAGCGTCACCACCGTCACGATCGCGGCGAGCATCCGGCCGAAGCCTCCAAGGAGGGCTGCCAGGCCCGTGTTGACCACGGCGAACGTCGCGCCGACGGCCACGGACGAGGCGACCAGACCCCACCCCGAGCCGCCCTCGACGAACCCGAGCAGCACCAGGCCCACGAGCACGCCCTGTCCGGCGCCGACGGCCGCGACACGCCCGCAGGTGTCCAGGGCCAGCGACACGCTCGACCGGGATGTCAACAGCCGGCTGGCCGCCACCGCCGAGTGCCCGAGCGCGATCACGATGCCGCCGATCCACAGGGCCACCACTGCAAACAGTGAAACCGACCCGTTGGCGGAAGGACTGGCGAACTGCGCCGTGGCCGGCGTCGCCACGACCCTCGACAGGGTCGAGATGTCCTCGACGCTGTAGGTCGGGATCTGGCCGACGGCCTCGCCGAGCCCTGCCGACAGTTGCTCGGCCCCGGTGTCGACCTGGTCGGCCCCCGAGGCAAGGCTGTCGGCTCCTTCCGCAACCGACGCGGCTCCGGTTGCCGAGCTGTCCGCGCCGTCGGCGACCTGGCCGGCACCGTCGGTCAGCGAGGTGCCTCCCGCCGCGGAGCTGTCGGCACCACCGGCAACCTCGGCGGCCCCGGTCGCCGAGCTGTCGATCCCCTCGACCAGGTCCGGCATGCCGTCGGCCAGTTGCGCATTGCCGGCGGCGACCTGGTCGGCGCCGGACGCAAGCGCGGCGACGTCGTCGTCGGCCTGCTCGAGTTGCTGCAGCACGGCGGTGGCCTGGTCACACAGGGGTCCGACGTCCTGGCAGATCGTGTCGACGACGGCCGCTGCGCCGCCGGCGGCAGAGTCCAGCGCGGCCGCCGCGCCGTCCAGGGCCGCGGCGACCTGGCCCGACCCGTCAGCCAGCTCTGCGGTCTGTTCCGGCAGGGACTGCACCGACGAATCGAGCTCGGCGAGCCCAGCCGACAGCGCCTGGGCTCCCGACGAGAGCGTGTCGAGCCCCGACGACAGCTCGTCGGCCCCGGTCGCGACCTGGTCGGCCCCCGACGACAACGTGTCCAGACCCGTCGCGAGCTCGTCGGCCCCGGCGGCGAGTTGGTCGGCCCCCGAGGACAGCGACGAGGCGCCCTGCTGGAGTTGGTCGGCTCCATCGGCAGCCTGGCTGATGGAGGAGTCGATCTGGTCGAAGCCCTCATAGACGTTGTCCAGGTAGCGCCCGGTCAGGCCCTGGTTGAGCGTGGTCACGGCCGTTTCGACGATCGCCCGTGTGAGTGCGGCGTCCAGCGCGGCCGCCGTCGGGGCCATCTCGACGGTGATCGTGGCTTGCTGGGCCTCGGCGCCCGGCCCCGAGATGGAGGTGGCCCGGGCCGAGAACGACGACGGGATCGTGACGACCGCGGCATAGCGTCCGTCTGCGAGCCCGGACGACGCGTCGTCGTCCGTCGTCAGGACCCAGGTGAAGTCCGATTGGGTCGAGGTCCCATCCGCAGCGGGACTCGGCGACGACGTCGGGGTCGGGGACGACGTCGGGGTCGGGGACGACGTCGGAGTTGGGGACGACGTCGGAGTTGGGGACGACGTCAGGGTGGGCGACGACGTGGTGCCCACTTCGGGACTCGCCGTCGAACCGTTCGTCGCACCCGGCGACGGGCTGGCCGCGCCGGTGGCCGTCGGGCTCGCAGCCGGGGTGGCGGTCCCACTCGCCGTGGGGCTCGGTGCCGAGGTCGCGACCGGATCGTCGGGGGCGCCGCTGCCGGCAGGACCGCCGATGAGCCCGCCCGCGAGTTCGCGCCCGAGCGGGACGGTCTGCCCGTTCACGGTCACGGGGTCGTCGTTGTTCACCACGGCCGCGGTGACCCGTTCGAGATGCTGTTGGGGGGGTGCCAACCCCCACGCCAGCAGGAGCGCGACCAGTGCCGGCAGGACGAGCACGCCGGCCAGGGCGGCTGGACGAAAGCGCTCGACGCCGCGGATGGGTGCGAAAGTGGGGATGTGCATCAGCCCTCCCCCACAGCCTGCAGCACCTGTGCTGGTTGTGCAAGGGTGATGGCGTGGACACGGGCGCCGGCGGGGACCAGGTCCGCGACGCCGTCGCGTGACGCGCTCGTCAGGATCAGTGTCGCACGGGCGCTCGTGTCAGTGCCGACGCCTGCCGTGGCCTCGGCCAGCATGTCGCGAACCCGCCGACGGACTGCGGCGTCCGACAACCTGTCGGCCCCGTCGACGCCGAGCACGGCCGGGCCGTCGACGGCGGCACCCTGGATCATGCCGGGAGGGTCGTCGGCCTGGCCCAGCAGGGCGACGGCCGACCGGGCGCGCACGGACGCGGCCCGCGTCGGCAGGACGAGTCCGGCAACCTTGCAGCGCCCGGCCGTGACGGGGAGGCGACCGGTCAGGGCCAACAGCACCTCGGTTCGCGACTCGTGGTCGCCGCCCTCCACCACCAGCACGTCACCGTTGGGCACGAGCCCGTCCAGCCCGGCCGATGCCCGCCCCATCCGCTCGGTCCGGACCTGCTCGAGTGCGATTGCCGTGTCGGTGGACGTGGCCGGCCAGTCGGCCAGTTCGTCCTCACGTTCGAGTCCCTGTCCCTCCACGTCGACCTGCGGCAGCCTGCGGTCGAGCCATCCGGGCAGCCACCACGCGTGGTGGCCGAACGTTGCGAGCACGGCCGGGATGAGCACCATTCGCACCACGAAGGCATCGATCGCGACGCCCACCGCAAGGCCGAAGGCGATCGGCTGGATGTTTGCGTCCCCACCACGGACGAAGCCGCCGAACACGGCCGTCATGATGACCGCGGCGGCGGTCACGACCGGGGCAGAGGCGACGAAGCCACGCTCGATGGCCAGATGCGGGTCACCGTCATGGTCGTAGTCCCCCTTCATCCGGGTCACCAGGAAGACCTCGTAGTCCATCGCCAACCCGAACAGCACACCCATGACGATGATCGGTGTGAAGCTGATCACCGACCCGACGTTGGCCACCTGCAGCGCCTCGGTCAGGTCGCCGTCGATGAACACCCGGGTGACGAGTCCGAACGCGGCCCCGATGGACAACAGGTAGCCCAGCGCAGCCGTGATCGGCACGACCACGGACCGGAACACCATCATGAGCAGCACCAGCGACAGGCCGACGACCAGCAACCCGAACGGGAGCATCGCGCCACCGAGGCGCGTCGAGATGTCGATGCCCAGGGCGGTGTAGCCGGTCACCGACAAGTCCACGGCGTAGTCGTCGAGCAGTTCCTGTTGCTGGGCCCGCAGGGCCCCGACCAGGTTCTCCGTGGCCTCCGAGTCGGGGGCGCCCTCGGGGATCACCTGGATCACCGCCGTGTCACCGGTCTGGTTGGGTGTCGCCAGGGGCACCGAGTCGACACCAGGAGTGGCAGCGATCCGATCGGCGAGGTCATCGACCAGGGCCACGGGGTCGGTGGACTGGATGACCGAACCCGTGACCAGCAGCGGTCCGTTGGACCCGGGCCCGAAGTGTTCGCTGACCAGGTCATAGGCCACCCGACCCGGCTCGCCGGGCGGCAGCGCCCCGGCATCCGGCAACGCCAGGCGCAGGTTCAGGGCCGGCGCCGCCGCGTAGACCAGCAGCCCCGTGACTGCCACGACCGTCAGCAGCGGCACCCAGGTCACCACGCGGACCCAGCGTCCGAAGAATCCCCCGGGAGGATCCGGATCCGGGCCTGGGGCATCCTGGCCTCCGCGTCCCTGCGCGGCGCCCGACGCGGTTGCTGGACCGGACGACTCGCCATCGTCGGCATGGCCGGCTGGCACCGACCCGCTGCCGCTGTCGACCGGGACGTCGGTGGCCCCACCGCGCTCGCCGGCGGCTTCCGTCGGGCGGTGGCGTCGGCCGACCACGCGCCATTGGGCGAAACCCAACAGCGCCGGCGTGAGCGTGAGCGCGACCAGCGCCGCGAACGCCACGGTGATCGCGGCGGCGACCCCGGTCACGGTGAGGAAGGGGATGCGGGCGACCGACAGGCCGAGCAACGCGATCACCACGGTGGTCGCGGCGAACACCACGGCCGATCCAGCCGTCGCCACGGCGCGGGGAGCCGATGTCTCCGGGGACATCCCCTGGCGCAACTGCTCCTGGTGACGCGACACGATGAACACCGCGTAGTCCACCCCGACGGCAAGGCCCAGCATCACCGCCAGCAGCGGCCCGGTGGAGGTGATGGTGACGAACCGTGTCGCCATGAACACGATCCCGACCGAGACGCCGACGCCCACGACCGCCGTGGCCAACGGCATCCCGGCGGCGGCGAGCGCACCGAAGGTGAACGCGAGCACGACGAACGCGATGGCCAGGCCGCTGGCCTCGCTGATGCCGATGCCGGCATCGACCTGTGAGTACAGCTGGCCCCCGACGGCCACCTTCGACCCGTCGGGAAGCGCCGCCTGCAGGTCGCGACCCTGCTGTTGGAGTGCCTCGGAGGTGGCAGGTGTCACGTCGGCCACGGCCACCGACAACTGGATTGGCACCAGGACCGCGGAGTCGTCCGGCGCGACGTTGCCGGTCGAGGGGCCGTCGTAGGGGTTGGTGACGCCGGACACCTGCGGCACCGAGCCGATGGTGTCGACCGCGTCGGCGACGGCAGCCGAGAACGATGACGACGTGACGTCACCTCCGTCGGGCGCGACGGCGACCAACTGGGCAGACGTGCCGGCGAACTGCGGGAACGTGCGCGACAGCGAATCGAGCGCGTCCTGGGACTCCGTGCCCGGGAAGGCGTAGGTGTTGTTCGTCCCCACCCCCACGACCATGGCCCCACCGACCAGGATCGACAGGACGACCAGCCAGCCCAGCACGACCATCCGGCGTGCAGCGAACGCCCACCGCCCCAGCTCGAACAATCGCGCCGACATGCACCCTCCGCGGCCAGCCACCCCCCGGCACCACCGAGGTGCGAACCATTCTAGGTCCGGGAGAGGGCGCCGAGGGGCCGGACGGTGGCATGATTCGCACGGCGGCCACCAGGACTGGCCGTCGGCGTCGCGCCGCCTCGTACGCGAGAGGCGGGGGCATTCTCGCGCGCGGCGCTGTCGGAGGAGGGTCCGTCGGCCCGCCGTCACCCTCTTCATGGTGGGCGTGAACCACGGAGTGAGTGGCGGTGTTCTGCCCCGCCCCCTACCGGGAGGTGGTGGCCGCGACCTCGCGCATGAGGTCGGCGAAGGTGTCGGGCTGTTCGAACGACGGCCGGTGTCCGGCGTCCTCGATGATCACCCGTTGCTTGTCCGGGGCGTCGAGCAGGTCGAACCACTCGGTGGCGAGGACGGCCCGTCCACGCGCCTCGTGCTCGCCGAGGACCATGGTGGTGAGAAGATCTTGTCCTGCCCGAACCGGTCGCGGAGGTAGTCGGTCACCTCGATGGTGTCGGCCACCGCCTGTTCCACGGTCAGGTCCTCGACCGGGTCGATCGAGGTCGCATGACACCGAGGAGCAGCATCACGACGGTGGTGGCCACCACCTGGCCACCGGTCAGCGGTCCCCGCGGTGTGAGCCCGGCGGTGGCGATCCCGACGACGGCTGCGACCGCCATGACCACTGCTGTTGCAGCGAGCCGGTTGCCCCACAGCGGAGCGAGGAGGTCGACGGTGGCGGCTCCGCGGCGGGCGAACCGGCCGTGCACCCGGGGCCCTACCCGACGACGACCAGCACGATGGCGACCGCGATTGCTGCAATGATGCCCAGGATCACGGCGGCTCCCCGGCGATCCTTCGGCACCGGGCGGACCCAGGTCGTGAGCCTGGCAAGTCCAGCCATCGGCGGTGCCGCGCGCACGATGTCGCGCATGACCTTGGGACCGGCAGCTGCCACGATGTCGGGGAGGTGGCCGACCCCGCGCATCATCGGTGCCAGCATGGCGCGGCTCGTGCCTCGCCCTGGCGTCGTCCCCGCCACCACCTCGGTCAACGCGCGGCGCACAGCAGCGACGTCGTTGGCCCAATGCGCCCGGTGGAGGATCGTGCCGGACGGATCCACGACGTAGGCCGAGTTGGGCTTGGGGGACACGGCCCGGTGCAGGGAGCCGTCGATGTCGTCGACGGCCACCTCGAAGGCGACTCCGTGGTGGTCGCGCAACTGGGCGGCGCGGGCGAGTTTCTCCGAGGCGGTGTGCGGCTGCCGGATCAACTCGCCGGGATGGGCCTCCCTGGTGTTGACCAGCACGAACCGGGCGCGGTCCCCGAACTCCCGGTGCAGCAGGGTGAACTGGGGCATCGCACTCTCGGTCATGGGGCACGTGCGCGACCCGAAGACGATCACCACCGGTCGGTCCCCCAGGTCGGTGGACTGGAAGCGTCCGCCGTCAACGGTCGGGAGGTCGAACGCCGGGAACAGGTCCCCCGGACCGGGATCGGTGGCGCTGAACCACATGTCGTCGAGCAGCAGCCCGGTCCGAAAGGTCTCGAAGCGATAGGCCGCCCCCACATGGCCAGCTGGCGACCAGGGGGTTTCGGCGGGGGTTGCGGAGGTGAAGGGTGGGGTTGTCATCATGGCGAGTTCCAGACGGGGGCGAGTGAAGTTGACCGAACGGTCAATTCTGATGGCGTGGTGGGGCAGGGGCGTGCATCGTGGAAGGCTTCAAGTGGTGGCCTGCAGGAGTGGACGGACCCCGACAGCCATGGATCGGGCCACGCCGGGATCATCCATCGCCTGGGCCATCAGGGCCATGCCCTGCACGTATCCGACCAGGGACCGGGCTGCGACTGCTGGATCGAGGTCGGCGTCGACATGGCCCAACGCCCGGGCCTCGTCCAGTGCCCGTTCGAACACGGTCACCCACTGGCCCAGCATGTGGGTGGTCCGGGGGCCAAGCGACGGATGGCTGCCGGCGAACTCGGCTGCGAACGAGCCGATCGGGCAACCGGGCGTGGTGCCAAGTTCCCGGCGCCGCTGGTCCAGGGTGTCGATGAAGGCGGCAACGAAGGCGTCGATGCGGTCGAGGGGTTCCCCCTCGCCGCCCACGGTCACCTCCATCAGCCCCGTCATGCGGGCCCAGTGTGCGTCGAGCACAGCCGCCGCGAGGTCCTCCTTCGAGTCGAAGAAGTGGTACAGGCTGCCCTTGTTCACACCGGCGGCCCGGCACACGTCACCGACACCGACCTGCGCGAACGAGGATGCCTGCATCAGATCGCCCGCGGTCGCGACCAATCGACCCCTGGTTTCGGCGCCCATGCAGTCTCCTCCTTGACCATTCGGTCAAGGAGACGGTATCACGCTTGACCGATCAGTCAAGGATCGCGTTCGTTCCCAGCCGCGGCGCGGTCCGATGCTCGATGCGGACCCAGCATGTTTGGGAGCAGACCGTGGGGGGAAGGGTGGCAAGGACGTTCGACCCAACGAAACGACGACCAGGACCTGCCGATGGCCGAGCACACCCCCGACTCCGACGATCGTGCCCGCGACGACGCCGAGGTGGTGGCCGACATCGTGGCCATCATGCGCGACAACCCGATCTGCATGCTGACCACGGTCACGTCGGAGGGCTCCCTGGCTGCCCGCCCGATGACCGCCCAACGGGTCGACTCGCACGGCGACCTGTGGCTGTTCGCCAAGGCGGGCAGTGACCTGGCAGTCCAGATCGACGAGGATCCGCGCGTGAACCTGGCGTTCGTCGGCGACCGCACGTGGGTGTCGTTGGCGGGGACCGCGACCGTGGAGGTCGACGAGGTGCGTGCCCGGGACCTGTGGGACGGGCCAGAGTCGGCCTGGTTCGACGGACCGACCGACCCCTCGCTTCGCGTGGTGCATGTCGCCGCCGACAGCGCCCAGTTGTGGGATGCCCCCGGTGCGATCGGCACCATGGTCGCGATCGCGCGGACACTGGTCGCTGATGACCAGGACGATGCCGGCGACTTCGGTGACTCACGTGCCGTCGAGATGTGACCGTCACACGGAGCTCTCGGCGAGGTACTCCTGGCCAGGGAGTGGTGTCGCCAACACCACCGATGAACCCCGCCGCCTTCGGGGCAGCGGGGGTTCGTCGGTGCTCGTGCCCGGACGCCGATCAGGTCGGTGCGCCGCGGGCGACGCTGTGTGCTGGACGACTCAGCGGTCGCCGGTCCGGACCTGGATGTAGCCCGCGACCAGCGCGGCGATCTGGACAGCGGCCCACGACAGCGCGACGTACAGCGCGATCAGGAACGCGGCAAGGAGACCGGCCATGATCCCGACGAGGAGTCCCTCGTCGGCCGTGAGTGCCTGGATGAAGGCTGCGACGATCGAGATGGCCCCGATCACGAGGATGAACGTGGCGAGTGCGTTGAAGATGCCGGCGACGCGGCCGGCGTTGCGATGCAGTGTCTGTGGATCCATGAGGATGTGCCCTTCTGTTCGTGGTCAGCGCCTGACGGATGCAACTCGGAACAGGTTGTCCCGTGGGCGCTGCGTCCTCAGCCTCGGGCGGGAGCCTACTCGTCGAAGCCCGTCGGATCGAACAGGCTGCCCGGTTCCCTGACGTCGTTTCGTGCTCCAGACACGCTTTCGGCTCGATTGGCGAGCGGCGCACCATCGTCGGGATCGCCTCGACGGTCGACGTCGACGGGTGGCTCGCCGACACGGCACACGGTCGCCTCGAGGTGGTCTCTGGGCAGACGAGCGTGGTGGCCGCAGGTGGCTCGCAGCTGTCGCCGGTGCCGCCGCCGTGTTGCTGGTCTGGGTGGCACGCGGCGAACCAGCGGTCCCGTCGTCGGCCCGACCCATGGAGACGACCCGGTCCTGAGGCCGCGCCGATGTTCCTGCCACACCTGGGCACCGCCGCCGCGGGGCCCTCGTGGATAGGGTGGAGCCTGCCTGACCGCCGTGCCACGGTCGACCCTCCGTCCGTATCACGCAAGGAGCACACGTGGCATCGACCGTCGAGATCAGTTCCGACCAGGCTGGTTCGCTGCG